>NZ_JARVII010000030.1:0-27697 GCF_029813755.1 Ottowia cancrivicina
GTAGTTCTTGGGAAGCGCAAGTCACTGGCAACCTGTGGCTTGCACATGGAAGATGGCGTTGATCATGTCCCGGGCGCTGTGCGCCCGGGGTCTGCCTGCGCGTTTACCTGCCGGAAAGCGCTTTTGCACCCCACTGTTCGTCAGTCATGTTACTTGGATACATGACGATCGTTTGCCATAAATTCTCTCTTTGAGGACAGGCGCTTAGAGCGGCGGAATGCGCAGTTTTTGGCCGGGGTAGATTTTGTCGGGATGGGTGAGCATGGGTTTGTTGGCCTCGAAGATCACCGGGTATTTGCTGGCGTCGCCGTAGTATTTCTTGGCAATGGCTGAGAGGGTGTCGCCCTTGACCACGTCATGAAATTGCGAGGGCTTTTCCTGCGGGAACTGCAAACCGTTTTCCACGCTGCTGACGCTGCCGACGTTGCCTGCCGCCAAGGCGGCCTTTTCTGCGGCGGCCTGGCTGGGAGCCTGGCCCGTGAGGGTGACTTTGCCGCTGGCGCCGTCAAAGCGGACGGCCAGGTCCGTCAGGCCCAGACTTTGCTGCTCAATGTAGGTTTTGATGGCGGCGCTTGCCTTGGCATTGAGATCGTCCAGGGTGGCTGTGTTGTTCGCGGCCTTGGCTTCTTCGACTTCCTTGCTGCCGAACAGTTTTTCGCCAGCGTCCTTGATGAAGCTGAACAGTCCCATATCAGTGCTCCTTTGCTTGGGGTGAGAGAAGCGGGCATTGTGCCTTGCGCCGCTACCATTGCGGCCCATGAGTTTTTTGGCCATTGATGTAGGCAACACGCGTCTGAAGTGGACGCTGTATGAGCGCCCGGCCCCGGGCGCGCAGGCGCTGGCGCGCGGCGTGGAATTTCTGGAGCAGATCGACCGCCTGGCTGACACCGGCTGGGCGGGCCTGCCGGAGCCGCAGTCCATGCTGGGCTGCATCGTGGCCGGGCAGGCCATACGCCACCGCGTGCATGAGCAGATGGAAATCTGGAGCGTGGAGCCGCACTGGGTGGTGGCCAGCAGCGCCGAGGCGGGCCTGATCAATGGCTATGACTACCCTGCGCGGCTGGGGGCTGACCGCTGGGTGGCCATGATCGGCGCGCGCCACCATGTGCTGGCCCGGGAAGGCCGGGCACGCCCCATTTTGCTGGTGATGGTGGGTACGGCCGTGACGGTGGAAGCCATTGACGCCGAAGGCCGCTTTCTGGGCGGCCTGATCCTGCCGGGCCACGGCATCATGCTGCGCGCGCTGGAATCGGGCACGGCCGGCCTGCACGTGCCCACGGGCGAAGTGTGCGAATTTCCCACCAACACCAGCGACGGGCTGACCAGCGGCGGCACCTACGCCATCGCAGGCGCTTGCGAGCGCATGGCGCAGCACCTGCGCGCGCGCTGCGGGGAAGAACCCGCTTGCGTCATGACGGGCGGCGCAGGCTGGAAGATGCTGCCCAGCATGGCGCGCCCCTACGAGTTGGTGGAAAGCCTGATCTTCGATGGCCTGCTGGTCATCGCCCAGGCGCGGGGCCTGGGCGCGGCGAACGGGGCTGCTGCCCGTTTGCTTCATTTTTGATAGCTGCCCGCGCTGATTCCACGGGGACTTGAGGCCGATTTGGCCCTGATTGGCAAGAGCGCAGGCGCTGCGCCCGGCCCCTGCGTTCCGGAATAGGCGCTCAGGCGTCAGCGCATGAGCACGCGCGCCAGCGTGCCGGGCGCGCCTGAAACTTCGCGCACTTTGCCAGCGGCGTTGAAATGCACTTGGTATTCCTCAAAGCTGCCCAGCCAGTAGCGCCAGGCGTCCGTGTCCAGAGCAGGGTTTTCGCTGCTGACCGGGTAGCCCAGCGCCATGATGACCTGCTCGCGCGTCATGCCCACGCGCACCCGGGCTGTGCGGATGGCCTCTTGCACTTTCTGCGGCCAGCGGGCCAGCGCCTTGGCCGGATCGGTTCTGACGATGTAGCGCTCGGTGAACTGGGCATCGTCCAGATCGCGGCTGTAGTCGTTGCCCAGGCGATAAGGCTCGCCCTTGATGGTGATGTGTACCCGGTAGCGGCCATGCCCGGTGATTTGCACGGGCGTGCCAGCCTGGATCAGCCGCGTGCCGTTGCCCGTGTAGTTGATGTCGCTGATCCAGTCGCCGCTGACCCGCATGGTGCAGCACAGCCAGCCGCTATAGACCGGCTGGGCTTGCGCCGGAGCGCAAAAAGCCGCCGCGCAGGCCAGGGCGGCGGCGCGTGAAAGGCTTGCAAGGTGTGTCATGGTGGCCTCCTGTTTCAAATCGTGAACGGGTCGCATTTTGCATGCCCATCCAGGCGCGGCGAGGCCATGCCGGAAAATGGCCGCCCATGAACGCATCCGCTTACACCCCTTCGCGCCCGCTGCGCTCGCGCCACGTGGCGCTGCGGCACATCAGCATGCACTTGAGCGAATGGGGCGCGCCGCCGGGCGATGCGGACGCGCCGCTGCTGGTGCTGCTGCACGGGTGGATGGATGTGGGCGCGTCGTTCCAGTTCGTGGCCGATGCCTTCAGCGACGGTTTTGCGCGCTCGCGCCGCATGGTGGCACCCGACTGGCGCGGCTTTGGCCTGACGCGCCAAAGCGGCCCGGTGGACCACTACACGATTGCCGATTGCCTGGGCGATCTGGACGCGCTGCTGACGCTGCTGGCGCCGGATGGCGCGCCGGTCGATCTGGCGGGCCACAGCCTGGGCGGGCACATTGCCATGCTGTATGCGGGCGCGCGGCCGCAGCGCGTGCGGCGCGTAGTGAATCTGGAAGGCTTCGGCCTGCCCGCTGCGGCGCCCGGGCAAGCGCCCGCGCGCATGGCGCAGTGGCTGGATGAGCTGGCCCGGCTGCATCAGGGCCAGGCGGGGCTGAAGCCTTATGCCAATGCCGCCGCCGTGGCCGAACGCCTGCGGCAAAACAATCCGCGCCTGCCCGCCGACAAGGCGCTGTGGCTGGCCGGGCATTGGGCGCAGCCGGACGGGCAGGGCCTGTGGCGCGTGCTGGGCGATCCGGCGCACAAGGTCATCAGCCCTTACCTTTTCCGGCTGGAGGAGACGCTGGCGGCCTATCGCGCCATCACCGCGCCCGTGCTGGCCGCGCACGCGCTGGATGAAAAGGGGCGCGACAGCCTGGGCCTGCTCTGGCGCGGCCAGTACACGCTGGCCGAATACTTGGAGCGCATGCGCAGCGTGCCCGATTGCCGCATTGAGGCCGTGCAGGGCGCGGGCCACATGCTGCACCACGACCAGCCGCAGGCCGTGGCGCGGCTGATGGAGTCCTTTCTATGAAGATTTTTCGCGGGCTGCGCCATCCGGGCATTGCGCCGGGCTGCGCGCTCACCATTGGCAATTTCGACGGCGTGCACCGGGGCCATCAGGCCATGCTGGCGCGCCTGTGCAGCGAGGCGGCGCAGCGCGGCGTGCCCAGTTGCGTGCTGACTTTCGAGCCGCACCCGCGCGACTGGTTTGCCGCCGCCACGGGGCAGCCCGATCTGGCGCCGCCGCGCATCAGCGCCTTGCGCGACAAGCTGGCCGAGCTGGCGCGCTGCGGGGTGAATCAGGCGGTGGTGTTGCCATTCAACGCGGCGCTGGCGGCGATGCCCGCGCAGGATTTCATTGACGACGTGCTGCTCAAGGGCCTGGGCGCGCGCCATGTGCTGGTGGGCGACGACTTTCGCTTTGGCGCCAGGCGGGCAGGCGACTTCGCCTTGCTGCAAGCGGCGGGCGCGCGGCGCGGTTTTGACGTGGCGCGCATGCCCTCTTACGAAGTGCAGGGGCAGCGCGTGTCATCCACTGCCGTGCGCGAGGCGCTGGCGGCGGGCGACATGGCCGCCGCCGCCAGCCTGCTGGGGCGGCCCTACGCCATCAGCGGGCATGTGGTGCATGGCCGCAAGCTGGGGCGCGCGCTGGCCGAGAGCGCGCCAGGGCGGCAAGACGGCTTTCGCACGCTGAACCTGCGCTTTTCGCGCCGCGCCTGTGCCTGGCAGCCGGCGGCCAGCGGCATTTTTGCCGTGCGGGTATCGGGGCTGGGCAGCGCGCCGCTGCCGGGCGTGGCCAATCTGGGCGTGCGCCCTTCGCTGGATGCGCACGACATCAACGGCGGCCGCGTGCTGCTGGAAACGCATGTGTTTGACTGGCCTGCCAGCCTCGGCCCCGAGGGGGGCTACGGTAAGATTATTTGCGTGGAACTCATCTGGAAACTGCACGAAGAAAAGCGCTATCACAGCCTGGCGGCGCTGGCCGAAGGCATCGCGCGCGATGGCGCCCAGGCGCGCGCGTGGTTTGAGCGCCATCCAGCGGCAGCAGCGGCAGCAGCGGCAGCGGCCCATCCGGCCACGGGTCGAATTTGAAGGGGCGGCGGGCCGTCCTGAAGACGCGGCCTGCCACTGGCCCCGCCCCGCTTCTCTCCCCCATCCGTTTCCCCTTTTCACTCATTTTTTGATAGCTGCCCGCGCTTGTGCGGCGGGCGCTGGCGGCCCTTTCAGGCCGGAAAAAACCTGACCCACTCCACCATGAGCAACGACAGCAAGCAAGCAAGCCAAGCCAAGAGCTACCGCGACACCCTGAACCTGCCCGACACGCCTTTTCCCATGCGGGGCGAACTGCCCAAACGCGAGCCGGGCTGGATTGCCAGCTGGGAAGGCAGCGAAAAAAGCGGCGGCCTGTACCAGCGCTTGCGCGCCGCGCGCTGCGGCCACCCCAAATTCGTGCTGCACGACGGCCCGCCCTACGCCAACGGCCAGCTTCACATGGGCCATGCCGTCAACAAGATTTTGAAAGACATGATCAACAAGGCGCGCATGCTCGATGGCTTTGACGCGCAATACGTGCCCGGCTGGGACTGCCACGGCCTGCCCATTGAAAACGCGGTGGAAAAAAAGTTTGGCCGCAAGCTGGGCCGCGACGAAATGCAGGCCCAAAGCCGCGCTTACGCCACGGCGCAAATCGCCCAGCAAAAGCAGGACTTCAAGCGCCTGGGCGTGCTGGGCGACTGGGACAACCCCTACCTGACCATGAACTTCGGCAACGAAGCCGACGAGCTGCGCGCCTTCAAGCGCGTGATCGAGCGCGGCTTTGTCTATCGCGGCCTCAAGCCCGTGTATTGGTGCTTTGACTGCGCGTCTTCGCTGGCCGAGTTTGAAATCGAATACCAGGACAAGCAAAGCGGCACGCTGGATGTGGCCTTTGAGGCCGACAACCCGCAGGCGCTGGCCGCCGCCTTTGGCCTGGGCAGCCTGCCCGGCTCCGCCTACGCCGTCATCTGGACCACCACGGCCTGGACGCTGCCCGCCAACCAGGCGCTCAACGCCAACCCCGATCTGGAATACGCGCTCGTCAGCACCCCGCGCGGCGTGCTCCTGCTGGGCCGCAAGCTGGTAGAGCAGGCGCTGGAGCGCTACGGCCTGAAGGGCGACATCATCGCCACCGCCAAAGGCCAGGCGCTGGCCGGGCTGGCCTTCCGCCACCCGCTGCATGACGCGGCCGACGCCGGCAGCGGCCCCTACAGCTACCGGCGCCTGTCGCCCGTGTATCTGGCCGACTACGTTAGCGACAGCGACGGCACCGGCATCGTCCACTCCGCGCCCGCCTACGGCGTGGACGACTACCAGTCCTGCATGGCCCACGGCATGCGCACGGACGACATCCTCAACCCCGTGCAGCCGCACGGCAGCTACGCGGACGAGCTGCCCCTGTTCGGCGGCCTCAATATCTGGAAAGCCTGCCCCGTCATCGTCGAGGCGCTGAACCAGGCCGGCCGCCTGCTGGCCTCCAGCCCGCTGCAACACAGCTACCCGCACTGCTGGCGGCACAAAACGCCCGTCATCTACCGCGCCGCCGCGCAATGGTTCATCCGCATGGACGAAGGCGAAGGCGTCTTCACCAAAGACAAGGCCCCAAAAACCCTGCGCCAGCTTGCGCTGGAAGCCATCGACCACACCAGCTTCTACCCCGAAAACGGGCGCGCCCGTCTGCGCGACATGATTGCGGGTCGGCCCGACTGGGTCATCAGCCGCCAGCGCGCCTGGGGCGTGCCCATTCCCTTTTTCCTGCACAAGGAAACGGGCGAGCTGCACCCGCGCACCATGCAAATCATCGACCAGGCCGCCGACATGATTGAAAAAGGCGGCGTCGAAGCCTGGAGCCGCGCCAGCGCCGAAGACATCCTCGGCCCGCAAGATGCGCCGCACTACGTCAAAAGCACAGACATCCTGGAAGTGTGGTTTGACTCCGGCTCCACCTTCTGGCACGTGCTGCGCGGCTCGCACCAGGCGCTGGCGCACGACAGCGGCCCCGAAGCCGACCTCTACCTGGAAGGGCACGACCAGCACCGGGGCTGGTTTCACTCCTCGCTGCTGCTTTCCTGCGCCATTCATGGCCGCGCGCCCTATCGCGGCCTGCTCACCCACGGCTTCACGGTAGACAGCCAGGGCCGCAAGATGAGCAAATCGCTGGGCAACGGCATCGACTTGCAGCAAGCCTTCAAAAAGTGGGGCGCAGAAATCATCCGCCTCTGGGTCGCTGCCAGCGACTACTCCGGCGACATCGCGGGCGACGACAAAATCATGGCCCGCGTGATCGACGGCTACCGCCGCATCCGCAACACCCTGCGCTTTTTGCTGGCCAACGTCAGCGACTTTGACGCGGAAAAAGACGCCGTGCCATTTGAGCAGCTGACCGAAATCGACCGCTGGGCGCTCACGCGCGCGGCCGCGCTGCAAGCCGAATTCATCCAGCACTTTCGCGTGTATGAATTCCACCCCGTCGTCGCCAAGCTCCAGCTCTTTTGCTCCGAAGACCTGGGCGGCTTTTATCTCGACATCCTCAAAGACCGCCTCTACACCACCGCCGCCACGGGCCACGCCCGCCGCAGCGCGCAAACGGCGCTATGGCACATCACCCAGGCCATGCTGCGCTGGATGGCGCCCTTTTTGAGCTTCACCGCCGAAGAAGCCTGGCCCTTCATCGGCAAAACCGGCCAATCCATCTTCTTTGAAACCTTCCACAACCTGCCTGCGGGCGACGACGCCCTGCTGGCCAAATGGCAGCGCCTGCGCGAAATCCGCGACGTGGCCAACAAGGAAATCGAATCCCTGCGCGAAGCCGGGCAAATCGGCGCTTCCCTGCAAGCCGAAATCGCCGTCACCGCCACGCCCGAAGACCACGCCCTGCTCGCCAGCCTGGGCGCGGAGCTGCCCTTTGTCTTCATCACCTCCAAAGCGCAATTGCAGCCCGGCAGCGCCCTGGGCGTGCAAGTGCGCCCCAGCGCCCACGCCAAATGCGAGCGCTGCTGGCACTACGGGCCTGAAGTCAGCCCAACGCAAGCCATCTGCCAGCGCTGCGCCGGCAACATCAGCGGCGAAAGCGCACGGCAAGAGCAGCGCGCCTTTGTCTGAAGCGCTCCGGCAGTGCGGCGCTTCGCAATTCGCTACCGTCACTTTGGAAACAGGAGCAAATTCAGGGCCTCGAAAATGGCGTTTACGCCTGTTTCACTAGGACATCTTGCTATGAAAGAAGGAGCTGAAATGCTTTATTCAATCTTCCGGCTCTTTCAGCGGCATGGCGTTCAACGGGGCCGGTAGAATCAGCGCCCTTCAGGGTCAGGAGCACCGCCTTTTCTGCGGGGCGTCGGGATTCAGCCCGCCTGCCCCTTCTTTTTTTGCGGGCCGCCATGCAGCGGCCCGCTTTCGTATCCCACTCCCGCATGTATCTGTTGTACCTGGACGAATCGGGCAACGACCCGCGCCTGCCCTGGTTCGTGCTGGCAGGCGTCAGCGTGCCAGAGCGGCAGGTCCACTGGATCGAGCAGGACCTCAATGACATCGCCGCGCGTTTCAGCGCCGATGAGCCTCACGCGGTGGAATTGCACGGCAATCCCATGCACAAGGGCAATGGCCGCTGGCGGCGCGTGGAACGCGCACGGAGAGAGCAGGCCATTGCCGACGCGTTGCATGCCGCCATCAGCCAGCGCCACGGATACGGCGTGCGCCTGTTTGCCGCCGTCATCCAGCGCGAAAAAACGCCCGCCGGCAAACAGCCCATTGACTTGGCCTTCGAGCAAATCAGCGCCCGCTTTGACCAGATGCTCACGCGCCTGAACCGCAAGGCGGCCATCCGCAAGCAGCCCGCGCAGCGCGGCCTCATTCTGTTTGACAAGGCCAGCAACGAACTCACCATCCAATCCATCGCGCGCGAATTCAAATACAGCGGCCACCAGTGGGGGCGCACCCGCAACTACGCGGAAGTCCCTGTCTTTCTGGACTCGGCCAGCTCGCGCCTCATTCAGCTGGCGGATCTGGTGGCCTACGCTGTCTATCAGCACTTCGCTCACCAGAACCCGCTTTATTTCCGGGCCATCAGCCGCTGCTTTGACTCTGACGGGCTGCGTGAACACGGCCTGTACACACTGCCTTGAAAAACGAATCAACCTCCCTGGCCTTCTGGCTCCTGCTGGCCGCGCTTGTCATCGTGCTGGACCAGTTCACCAAATGGCTCATCGTGGGCCATTACCGGCTGGGCGATGTCACGCCCGTCACCAGCTTTTTCAACGTCGTGCGCGCACACAACACGGGCGCGGCCTTTTCCTTTCTGGCGCAGGCGGGCGGCTGGCAGCGCTGGCTGTTCACCGGGCTGGGGGCGGCGGCGGCGCTGTTCATCGTGGCCCTGCTGCGCGGGCATGGCGGGCAGCGCCTGTTTGCCTTTTCGCTCAGCATGATTCTGGGCGGGGCCATTGGCAACGTGATTGACCGCGTGGTCCACGGCTACGTGGTGGACTTTCTGGACTTTCACTGGCGTTTTCTGAACGGCCTGTTCCACCACGGCCACTTTCCGGCCTTCAACGTGGCCGACATGGCCATCACCGCTGGCGTGGCGGGCCTGCTGCTCGATGAGCTGCTGCGCGTGCTGCGGGGGCGCAAGTAGCGCGGGCGGCGGGCCAGTTCAATCTGGCGGCGCGGCAGTGCGGCCCAGCCGCAGCAGCGCGCCGGCAATGAGCGCGCGCATGCCGCGCTCGAAATCGGCTTCGATCTCGGCCCTGTCCGCGCTGTTTTCCTGCTCGCTGGCGTGCGGCGCTTCGGGCGTGGCGCAGACGGTGTCGGCCACGGCGATGCAGTGAAAGGCCACCATCGCCAGCGTCTGGCGCGCGTCTTCCTTGGAGATGCCGAAAGCGCGCGCCACCTGGGCGTGGTGTTCGTCAATGCGCGCCGTCATGGCGGGCATGGCGGCGGCGCGGCGGATGAGCCAGGGCGCCAGCCCCGGATACGCCCGGGCCAGTTCACGCAGTGAATGGGTGAAGGCCAGCAGGTAAGTCTCCAGATCGCCTCTGCCCTTGCCGCTTTCGCCCTTTTCGCCGTCTGCGCCGCCGCCTTCTGCGCCCTCTTGCGGCAGCGGGGGCATTTGCCAGCGCTCAAAAATTTCGGCGGCCACCAGGCGCTTGAGTTCTTCCAGATTCGGCACGTGCTTGTAAAGCGCCACGTGGCTCACGCCCAGCGCGCTGGCCACGCCGGTGAAGGTGAGGGCGGGCAGGCCGATTTGCATGCCGGCTTCGGCAATGCGTTCGCGGGTCAGGGTGCGGGGGCGGCCCCGCGCGGGGGCTGGCGGCTCGTTGCTCATGGAATGCCTTCTTTGCTGGGCCATGCCGCTGCGGCATGGCGGGGCGGATTGTCCACGGCAGCTTGAGACGCCTCGAAAAAAGGAGCGAATTCAGGCAGCGAAAAACAGCTTTCGCGCAGATTTCACCAAGACATCACGCTATGGATAAAGGAGCGAGATCAGGCTTCACATGCGAATTAGTTTAATATGATGCAACTAAATCAGTCCGCAGCCCTGACGGGCTGCTTTCGTTCACGTTGCAGGAGCATCACATGAAGCCATTCCATTCCAACTCGACGCGGGGCAAAAGGGCGCTGCTGTCCGCACTGGCGCTGGCGGCGGCGGCCGCATCGGCGCAGACGGCGCAAACAGCACAAACAGCGCCAGCAGAGAACGCGAAGCAGCCCGCCACGCTGCCCGAGGTGAAAGTGCAGGAAACCGCCGCTGCGCCCGTCTACGCGGGCGGCCACGTGGCCACGCGCGCCCGCCTGGGCCTGCTGGGCGGCAAAGACTTCATGGAAACGCCGTTTTCCACCATTGCCTACACCGAAAGCTTCATGGAAGACAGCCAGGCGGGCGACGTGAGCGAAGTCATCGCCCGCAATGATCCGGCGGTGTTTGCCAGCGGCGCTCCGGGCGAGAGCAACGAGAGCTACACGATTCGCGGCCTGCCTTCGCTCGTGGCCGACGTGATGCTCAACGGCCTGCCGGGCATGGCCGCCTACTTCCGCAACGCGCCCGAGATGCTGGAGCGCGTGGAAGTGCTCAAGGGGCCATCGGCCCTGCTCAACGGCATGCCGCCCAAGGGCACCACGGGCGGCGCGGTCAATCTGGTTCCGAAGCGTGCGGGCAGCGAGCCGCTGGCGCGCGTCAAGGCCATTTACCAGTCGGACAGCCACTTCGGCAGCCATGTGGATGTGGGCCGCCGCCTGGGCGAACAGCAGCAGTTCGGCGTGCGCTTCAACGGCGTTTGGCGCAACGGCGAAACCGCCGTGAACACGCAGCGCAAGAAAGCCACGCTGGCCTCGCTGGGGCTGGACTGGCGCGGCGCGGGCGGGCGCGCCCGCGTCTCGGCCGACCTGTACCGCACGCAAGACCGCGTCAAGGGCATGACACGCGGGCTGACGCTTGCGCCCGGCCTGGCCGTGCCCGCGCCGCCCCGGCCCGATGTGTCATGGAACCCGCCCTGGGCCTATTACGACAGCGTGGACAAAGGGGCCATGCTGCGCGGCGAGTTCGATTGGGGCCAAAACCTGACGGCCTGGGCCGCAGCGGGCGCCAGCCACACGGCGTTTGACACGCTCATGGGCATCGGGCAAGTCATCAACGCAGCGGGCGACATGCGCCTGAACTTCGGCGGCGTGGCCGACACGGCCCGAAGGCGCTCCGCCGAAGCGGGCCTCAAAGGCCGGCTGCACACGGGCGCCGTGGGCCACCAGCTCGCGCTCCAGCTCACGCACTACAGCGAAAACTACCGCCTCAACGGCGCCATGGGCCTGCTGCCCGGCGGCTGGACCACCAGCCTCTACCACCCCGCGTGGGAGCCGCAAGTGGCGCTGCCCAGCCCCGCCCCGGCCATCACCCGCACCGACACGCGCCTGTCCAGCATCGGCGCGGCCGACACGCTCTCCTTCATGCAAGAGCGCCTGCAAATCACGCTGGGCGCGCGCCGCCAGCAGGTAAAAAGCGCCACCTTCAGCGGCGCAAGCGGCGCGCAGCTGGGCGCGCGCTACAGCCAAAGCGCCACCACGCCCTCTGTCGCCATTCTCTACAAGGCCGGCAGCCGCCTGTCGCTCTACGCCAACTACGCAGAGGGCTTGAGCCAAGGGGCCATCGCGCCCGCCACCGCCGCCAACGCGGGCCAGGCCTTCCCGCCCTTCAAAACGCGGCAGAAAGAAGCGGGCCTCAAGCTCGACCTGGGCGAATTCGCGCACACCTTCAGCGTGTTTGAAATCAGGCGGCCCGGCAGCTACACCGACTTGCTCACCAACTTCTTCTCATTCGGCGGCATGCAGCGCAACCGGGGCGCGGAATGGGGCTTTTTCGGGCAAGCCCGGCCCGGCCTGCGCCTGATGGGCGGCCTGGCCTGGACGCAAGCCAAGGTGATTCACGCCGCCCAGGCCGCCCACGAAGGCCGCCAGGCCACGGGTGTGCCCAGGTGGCAGGCCAAGCTGGGCGTGGAATGGGACGCGGGCACGGCCTGGCCCGCCGCGCAGGGCCTGACGCTCACGGCCCATGCCGCCGCCGCATCGCGGCAATACCTCAGCGCGGACAACGCGCTGTCCATCCCCGGCCGCGCCGTCATCGACCTGGGCGCGCACTACGCCACGCGCGTGGCGGGCCGCCCGCTCACCCTGCGCGCCACGCTGGCCAACGCGGCCAACCGCGCCTACTGGACCAAGCCCTACTTCGCCAGCCTGGCCATGGGCGAGCCGCGCACGCTGCGGCTTTCGGCAACGATGGATTTCTGAACAGGACTGAATGCAGCAGGAGCTTTAGCTCCTCTATCCATAGCATGAGGTCCTAGTGGAACGTGCGCGGACTGGCATTTTGACGTGCTCGAATTCGCTCCTGTTTTGGATGCATGCTTCAGGGCAAAGAGCCATTCCCGGAGCCTGTTCGCAATCTGTCCGTGATGCGAAAAACGCAGAACCGGGCGCCCTGCGGCGTTTGCCAATCCTCGCCGGGCCGCAAGACCCGGCTGCGCCTTGCGCCCCGCTCCGGTCCGCGCTTTCACGGCCCCGGCTCACCGCCCAGACGGTTTCTTTGCGGCCGGAACGCGGAAATCGCCATCCCAGGTTTTGACCGTGGAGCTGGTTCTTCTGAAAATCTGGACGATATCAGTGAAGCGCGATTTCCCGCCCGTTGCATTATCAAGATAGGCCAGATTAATCAGGATGTCACGGCCAGAAAAATAAAAAACATATGACGGCCCCGAACCATCACTGAAACTCACGATATAGTTTTTCTTGCCGGGAGCGAAACCATACGGCCCGAGGAGGCGAGTCACCTCCTTCCACTCAATTTCATCCGCATCATAGACGGTTACTTTCATGTTTCGCTGTATCAGCTTTTGCGGAATTTTTTGCCGCTCACTATCGCACCAGTGCTCCCATAGATGTTGGCGGCACATTTCATTCGCAAAAGGCGGGTGAAACAGCATCTCATAGTTTGACACTCGGGACTGAATGGATGGCCAGCTTTCACAGCTGCCTTCATGATATGCAATTGATATTTTCTGGCCATCAAGAAAAACAGTTCCATCCAGTTCTGATTCGCCAATGGAGACAGCAGGAATGCTTTTGACCAGAACAAAGGTTCCTTCCAGCAAGCCGCGATCCTGAAGGCAAGCCTCTTCCTTCGCGCCGACTGGCATCTGGCATGCCAGCAGGGCCAGCGTGGCCAAAAGCATTCTTTTCATTTACTTTGCCTTGTCGCCGTCAGGTTTTACCTTGTGTTTTTCTTCATGTATGCAATGAAGCCAGGCTTCAAGATAGGCATGCTCTTTGGCGATGCGGTCGCCATGCCCTGGATAGTTACTACCATTTAACTTGCCAAGCGCTTCCCTAGTCTGTCCTAATGATAATGAGCGGGCGATGTCTTTCGAGGCTTGGTAATTTCTCAAATGGCCATCTTGCCATTTTCTCGAAAATAAAATAGTCTGCTCCTGAATGGCAAGATCCTTGAATTCTCTCCGGCCTTCGATTTTCTCCGTCAGCCTGTTGTATTCCCTGATCAGGTCTTTGAGCATTTCATTTTTCATTTCCGCGACAACCTGCCCACCTCCTGCTTGCTCAGGCTCAGCGGTTTTTCCTTCAGCTTTTCTATGGCCTGGCCCCGGATCAGCCCCATGTAAGGCTCCAGCTTGGCAATCAGCTCTTGCTTGATGCCGAAATTGCGCAGGCGGTCTTTATAAGCTTCCGGGGCCTGCTGCCCCAGATCCACGCCCACGCCAATCGTGACGCCCGAGCGGTTGTTTTCGCCCTTGAGCATGTTGCGGCCATTGATTTCCTCTGTAGCCCTGTCAATGGAAATGGCCCCGTCCTTTGAAACCACCAGATCGGCGGGCCACCAGGTAGAGCACGGCGTCCCAATCGGCGGAGTCTGGCCAGGCTGCTGATGGGAAATGAACGCCTGTCGCCGTGATGAAAAACTCACTTTGGGTCAAGTGAAACGGGAGCGCACATCGTGGCTTTGCGGCAGGCGTTCGGCAGTAGAGCGCTTATATGCGCCTACATGCTGGCAGTTGTATTTGTTTTGGCTGAACGCGCATCAAAAAAGGAGCAAATTCGAGGGGGCCGAAATGCCTCTCTGCGCTTTTTGCACCAGGACCCAATGCTATGAATCAAGGAGCGAAAACAGAGCGGCGGACGGCTTATCTCGCTTCATGCATTCACGG
Organism: Ottowia cancrivicina; assembly: GCF_029813755.1. NCBI lineage: Bacteria > Pseudomonadati > Pseudomonadota > Betaproteobacteria > Burkholderiales > Comamonadaceae > Ottowia > Ottowia cancrivicina. Next base: position 13,984 of record NZ_JARVII010000030.1, read on the forward strand.
TCGCGTCTGCGGGCTGTTTTGCGGCCGGGTTTTCAGGCTTCAAACGCCACTTGCCCGCCGACCAGCGCGAAGCGCACCTGGCCTGTGGCTTCTTGCCGGGCGAAGGGCGTGGCTGCGCCCTGGCTGCGCAGTTGGGCGGGGTCGATGGGCCAGCGCGCTTGCGGGTTGAAGACGCACACGTCGGCCATGCCGCCTTCGGTGAGGCGGCCCAGGCTGGCTTGCAGTGAACCCAGGGCGGCGCCCAGCACGTGGGCCGGGCCGCTGGTGATGGCTTGCAGCGCGCGCCGCAGGCCGGGGCCGCCCGGGGCTTGCCCCCAGCGCAGGGCCAGGGGCAGCAGCAGCTCCAGGCCGGCGGCGCCGGGCTGGGCCTGGGCAAAGGGCAGGGTTTTGGCGTCGGCGGTGACGGGGGTGTGGTCGGAGACGAGCGCGTCGATCGTGCCGTCGGCCAGGGCGTCGGACAGCGCCTGGCGGTCGGCCGGCTGGCGCAGCGGCGGCAGCAGGCGGGCGGCGGAGTCGAAGTAGCCCAGGTCTTCGTCGCTCAGGTGCAGGGAGTTGATGCTGACGTCGGCGGTGATGTTCAGCCCTTCGGCCTTGGCCTGGCGCAGCAGCGCCACGCCTTTGGCGCTGGAGAGGCGGCAGATGTGCACGCGCGGGCTGCCCGCGTGGCCGGCGCCGAAGGCGCGCAGCAGCTCCAGCAGGGTTTGCAGGGCGATGGTTTCGGCGGCGGCGGGGATGCCGGCCAGGCCCATGCGGCTGGCGATGGCGCCGCTGGCGGCCACGCCTGCGCCCAGCCAGGCGTCTTGCGGGCGCAGCCAGACGGCGTAGCCGAAGGTGCTGGCGTATTGCAGGGCGCGGTGCAGCACTTGCGTGTTGATCAGGGGGGCGTCGGCCTGGCCGAAGGCGATGCAGCCGGCTTCGGTCAGTTCGGCCATTTCGGTGAGTTGCTCGCCAGCCAGGCCGCGCGTGAGCGCGCCCAGCGGCAGCACGCGCGATTGGTGCAGGCGCTCGGCGCGCATCTTGAGCATTTCAACCAGGCCCGGCTCGTCGAGTACGGGGTCGGTGTCGGGCGGGCAGACCAGGCTGGTGACGCCGCCTGCAATGGCCGCGCCCACTTCGCTTTCCAGCATGCGGGCGTGTTCGTTGCCCGGCTCGCCCAGGCGCGCGCACAGGTCGATGAAGCCGGGGGCGACGATGCAGCCGGCGGCGTTCAGGCGCCGGTCGGGCGTGAAACTGCCGGGCGCTTTGCCGATGGCGACGATGCGGCCTGCGGCAATGGCGATGTCGGCCACTTCGTCGCGGCCGCTGGCCGGGTCAATCACACGGCCTTGTTCGATGAGGAGTTTCATGGTGCTGCGAAGAAAGAGGGGGTTGCGGGCGCTTCGGAGAGCCTGTTTTCCGAACAGGTTTTCAGGCGGCGTTGCCTGCCACGATGCTCAGCGCCGCCATGCGCACGGCGATGCCGAAAGTCACTTGCGGCAGGATGACGCTTTGGCCGCCATCGACCACGGCGGAGTCGATTTCCACGCCCCGGTTGATGGGGCCGGGGTGCATCACGATGGCGTCGGGCCGGGCGCGCCGCAGCCGCTCGGGCGTGAGGCCAAAGCGCCGGAAATATTCCTGGCTGCTGGGCAGCAGCGCGCCGCTCATGCGCTCGTTTTGCAGGCGCAGCATGATGATGACGTCGCAGTCGCGGATGCCTTCTTCCAGGTCATGGAACACGCGCGCGCCCATTGCGGCGAAATCGGCGGGCGCGAGCGTGCGGGGGCCGACCACGCGCACTTCGCCCGCGCCCAGGGTTTTGAGCGCGTGGATGTCAGAGCGCGCCACGCGCGAGTGCAGCACGTCGCCCACGATGGCCACCGTGAGGCTGGAGAAGTCTTTTTTGTAGTGGCGGATGGTGTACATGTCCAGCAGCGCCTGCGTGGGGTGCGCGTGGCGGCCGTCGCCTGCATTGACCACGTGCACGTGCGGGGCCACGTGCTGCGCCACCAGGTAGGGCGCGCCGCTTTCGCCGTGGCGCACCACGAAGATGTCGGCGGCCATTGCGCTGAGGTTGGCGATGGTGTCCAGCAGGCTTTCGCCCTTGGCGGTGGATGAGCGCGCGATGTCCAGCGTGTAAACGTCTGCCGACAGGCGCGTGGCCGCGATGTCGAAAGTGGTGCGCGTGCGCGTGGAGTTTTCAAAGAACAGGTTGAACACGCTTTTGCCGCGCAGCAGGGGCACTTTCTTGACTTCGCGGTCGTTCACGCTCACGAACTGCGAGGCCGTATCGAGAATGTGCGTGATGACTTCGCGCGGCAGCCCTTCGGTGGACAGCAGGTGAATCAGCTCGCCGTTTTTGTTGAGCTGGGGGTTGGGTGTGTTTGGCATGGCGGCGCAAGGCAGTGCAGGAAGAAGGGAAGGGGGCCGGTCAGGTTCAGCGCCGGCGCACGTTCAGCTCGAAGCGCCCGTTTTCATCGCGCGCCAGCGCCAGGGACTGCGCGGCGGGCAGGGCCACGCGGGCCGCAGCGGCGTCAGCGGCCACGGGCAGCTCGCGGCCGGCGCGATCGACCAGCACGGCCAGGCGCACGCGGGCGGGGCGGCCATAGTCAAACAGCTCGTTCAACACGGCGCGGATGGTGCGGCCCGTGTGCAGCACGTCATCGAGCAAAAGGATGTCGCTGCCGTCCACTTCAAAGGGCAGGCGCGTCTGGCCGCTGCTGCTCAGGCCCCGGCTGGCGAAATCGTCGCGGTGCAGGGCGGAAGACACCGCGCCCGGTTCGCCCTCGCGGCCCAGATCGGCATGCAGGCGCCCGGCCAGCCACCAGCCGCCGGAGATCACGCCCGCCAGCCGCGTGTGCGGCTCCATGAGCGGCTGCACGGCGCGGCGCAGCTCGGCGTAAAGCGATTCGGCATCGAGTGCCAGGCTTGTGGTCATGGAAGGCTCCTCAAAAACTGTTCCAGGATGATGGCGGCGCTGGCCGCGTCCACGTCTTTCGCGCCCATCGTGTGCATTTCTTCGCGCGCCTCCGTGGTGCTGTAGCGCTCGTCCACCTCATGCACGGGCAGGCCAAAGCGCCCGCGCAGCTGGCGCGCGAACTGGCGCGCGCGCGCGGTGTTTTCATGCGGCGCGCCATCGGGGTGGAAGGGCACACCCACCACCAGCGCGTCGGGCTGCCACTGGGCGATGCGCTCGGCCACCAGCGGCCAGCGCGCCTTGCCTTCGGCGCGGATCACGCCTTGCGGCGTGGCGCTGCGGGTGATGCGGTTGCCCGTGGCCACGCCCGTGCGCTTGAGGCCGAAATCAAAGGCCATGAAGGAAACGGCGCAGGCCGCCACGGGGGAAGAGGCGCCGCCGCTCATGCGTGGCCTGCGCCGGGCGTGATTGACCATGCCTGCAAGCCCAGCAGGCCCAGCGCCTGCTCGTAGCGCTGCTCGGCAGGCGCGTCAAAAATGATGTCGGGCGTGGCCTGCACCGTCAGCCAGCTGTTGTCAGCCATCTCCGATTCGAGCTGCCCCTCATCCCATGCGGAATAGCCCAGCATCACCATCAGCCGCCGGGGGCCGCCGCCCAGGGAAACGGCTTCCAGCACGTCGCGCGAGACGGTCATCTCCAGCCCGCCGGGCACGATCAGCGTGGAGGAATAAGCCGTTTCGTCGGCCTTGAGTTCATCCGCGCGCACCGGGTCGTGCAGCACGAAGCCGCGCTCGGTTTGCACCGGCCCGCCCATGTAGACCTGCCGCGCGCCCATACCGGTGCTGGGCAGGGGCAGATCCAGCTGCTCGAACAGGTCTGAAAGCGTGACATCGCCCGGCTTGTTCACCACCAGCCCCAGCGCGCCTTTGGCGCTGTGCTCGCACACATAGACCACGCTGCGCGAGAAAAAGCGGTCTTCCATGCCCGGCATGGCAATCAAAAAATGGTTGGTGAGGTTGAAAGACTGCGGCGCGTCGTCGGGCATGGGGCGGATTCTAGGGCGCGGCGCCCGTCTGGCGGCCTGCCCGGCAGCAGGGGTTGCGGCGCTGGCGGCGCGGGTTTTCAGGGCCGGATTGCAAGCAGGCTCTCCGGCAAGACGCCAGGTGCAGGCGGACGGACAGATCGCGTGCGGGCGGCACAAAAACCGGCTTTATTTGCTACTGCATCCATAGCATGAGGTCCTAGTGCAACCAGCGCAGGACGATGTTTTCGCCTCTTGAATCTGCTCCTGTTTTTAATGCCGCCCGGCGGCCTGCGCCGACCCGTTGCGCAGCGCCTGCCAGCCTTTGGGCGCGGCGGCGCTGGCCAGCAGGCGGGCTGGGCCTACATGATTTCGAGGTGTTCGGTGCCTGCGGCCAGGTCAAGCGTCTTGGCGCGCTGGCTGGAGAGCTTGATTTGCAGGCGCAGGTCATTGGCCGAGTCGGCGTTGCGCAGGGCGTCTTCGTAGCTGATGAGGTGGGCTTCAAACAGGTCGAACAGCGACTGGTCGAAAGTCTGCATGCCCAGCTCGCGGCTCTTTTTCATGATTTCCTTGATTTCAGTGACTTCGCCCTTGAAGATGAGGTCGGAAATCAGCGGCGTGTTGAGCATGATTTCAACGGCGGCAATGCGGCCCTTGCCGCTTTCGCGCGGAATCAGGCGCTGCGAAATGAGCGCACGCAGGTTCAGCGACAAGTCCATCAGCAGCTGGGCGCGCCGCTCTTCGGGGAAGAAGTTGATGATGCGGTCCAGCGCCTGGTTGGAGCTGTTGGCGTGCAGCGTGGCCAGGCACAGGTGGCCGGTTTCAGCGAAGGCCACGGCGTGCTCCATCGTCTCGCGGTCGCGGATTTCGCCCATCAAAATGACGTCGGGCGCCTGGCGCAGGGTGTTTTTCAGCGCGGCTTCCCAGCCTTCGGTATCCAGCCCCACTTCACGCTGGGTGACGATGCAGTTCTTGTGCGGATGCACGAACTCCACCGGGTCTTCCACGGTAATGATGTGGCCGTAGCTGTTGAGGTTGCGCCAGTCCACCATGGCCGCCAGCGTGGTGGACTTGCCCGAGCCGGTGGCGCCCACCAGAATGGCCAGGCCGCGCTTGGTCATGGCCACGTCTTTCAGGATCTGCGGCATGCCCAGCGTGTCGATGGTGGGCAGCTCCTGCGGAATGACCCGCAGCACCATGCCCACCTTGCCCGCCTGCACGAAGGCGTTGCAGCGAAAGCGCCCGATGCCCGCAGGCGAGATGGCGAAGTTGCATTCCTTGGTGGCTTCAAACTCGGCGGCCTGCTTGTCGCTCATGACCGAGCGCACGAGGGTGAGCGTGTGCGCGGGCGTGAGCGGCTGGGCCGAAAGCTTGGTGACCTTGCCGTCCACCTTGATGGCGGGCGGAAAGTCGGCGGTGATGAACAAGTCGCTGCCCTTGCGGGTGAGCATGAGTTTGAGCAAATCGTTGATGAATTTGCTGGCCTGATCGCGTTCCATGTGCGTGCGGGAGAAAGTGGATGAACCGGGAAGGCGGCCGGAGATGATCAGCCGGGGAAGTTTTCAGGAATCTTGGCCTTGGAGCGCGCCTCGGCCGCGCTGATGACGTTGCGGCGCACCAGCTCGGTGAGGTTCTGGTCCAGCGTCTGCATGCCCAGCGACTGCCCGGTCTGGATGGCCGAGTACATCTGCGCCACCTTGGCCTCGCGGATCAGGTTGCGGATGGCGGGCGTGCCAATCATGATTTCATGCGCGGCCACGCGGCCGGAGCCGTCCTTGTTCTTGCACAGCGTCTGCGAAATCACGGCCTGAAGCGACTCGGAGAGCATGGCGCGCACCATTTCCTTTTCTTCGGCCGGAAACACGTCAATGATGCGGTCGATGGTCTTGGCGGCGCTGGAAGTGTGCAGCGTGCCGAACACCAGGTGGCCCGTTTCGGCAGCGGTCATGGCCAGGCGGATGGTTTCCAAGTCGCGCATTTCGCCCACGAGAATGGCGTCCGGGTCTTCACGCAGCGCCGAGCGCAGGGCATTGGCGAAGCTGTGCGTCATGGGGCCGACTTCACGCTGGTTGATCAGGCACTTTTTCGATTCGTGCACGAACTCGATCGGGTCTTCCACCGTCAGCACGTGGGCATATTCGGTTTCGTTGAGGTGGTTGATCATGGCCGCCAGCGTGGTGGACTTGCCCGAACCCGTTGGCCCCGTCACCAGCACCAGCCCGCGCGGCTTGAGCGCCAGGTCGCCAAAAATCCTGGGGCAGTTCAGCTGCTCCAGCGTCAGAATCTTGCTGGGAATGGTACGCAGCACGCCCGCCGCGCCCCGGTACTGGTTGAAGGCATTCACGCGAAAGCGCGCCAGCCCTTCAATCTCGAACGAAAAATCCACCTCCAAGTTTTCCTCATACACCTTGCGCTGGGTGTCGTTCATGATGTCGTAGAGCATGGCGAACACTTCCTTGTGCTCCAGCGGCTCCACATTGAGGCGGCGCACGTCGCCATTGACGCGGATCATGGGCGGCAGGCCGGCAGACAGGTGCAAGTCAGAGGCCTTGTTCTTGACGCTGAAGGCCAGCAGCTGGGTGATGTCCACGTTGTGATTTCCTTGAAGAAAAAAGCAAGCGCGCCAAGGCGGTTGCGGTTTGATACGCCGCGCAGATTATGACGACGATTGAAACAAACATAAACCATGCGCGTCGGCAAATAGCCGCAGCGCGCAGCGGCAGATCCGCGCCCGCCTGGTGCGGCGGAAGGCCAGAGCAGTGCTTTCAAGCGTCGTGCTGCCCGCCAGAATGAAGCAAAAACAGGAGCAAATCAACGGGGCCTGAAATGCCCGTCTGCGCTTATTCCACCGGGACATGCTGCTACGAATAAAGAAGCTGAATCAGCAAACGGCGCCCGGCCCGGCCAGCGCGCGGGGCGCTTGCGTGGCGCAGACGCCCGGATGCCGCCGCCCGGCACTGAAAACTGGCGCGGGAAAGCGGCTTCCCGGAATCCTTTCAGCGCCCGCTCCCAGAGAACCGTCGCTCATACCGCTATTTGTTCGATGGCGGCAAAGCCCGCCAAACCGTGCGGCAGGGGGTATTCCCGGGCCTTGAATTGGCCCCGGTTCCTGCTGTGAAACCGGGGCGCTGCCTGCGCCTGCGGACAGGCTTCAAGCGGATTTCCGGCCCTGGCCCGGTTGAAAAAGCGCAACACTGCCGCGCAGGCCCCGGCGCCGCCCGGGAAAAGAGATTGGCGCGGGCAAATGGCGGCGCGGCTTCGCGTTTTTACGGGCCTGGCCTGTTGGCGCTCGAACAAGACTGTGATTTAATGCACACCGTTTTTCGCGCCCTGCAAAGGGTTTATTCACCATTGACCTTGATTGGAAAGGAAATCCAAATGAAAAAGAATCTGCCGGCCCTGGCCGTTTTGACGCTGCTTTGCGGCGCTGCATACGCCCAATCTTCGGTCACGCTGTATGGCGTGGCGGATGTGGGGATTGGGAAAATGAGTGGGCAGAAAACGGGGATGATTAGCGGCGATATGGTTAATCACACCACCAGCTATATCGGTTTTCGGGGTATTGAAGATTTGGGTGGCGGCCTGAAAGTGGGTTTCAGACTGGAGCAATTTGTCAATATGGAGGACGGTGCAACAGCTTCCCCTGGCGGACAATTCGTGAGGGCGGAAACCTTTGGACGGGCCGCCAATTTGTGGCTGGAGGGCGGTTTTGGTCAATTCAAAATGGGCCGTTCTGAAACGCCCAGCTATAACGCTATATCAACATGGAGCATTGTTGGATCTGCTAATTATTCTCCATCCCTGGGACGCTATGCGGCTGTAGGGCTTTCCAATCGTTCTAGTAGTCAATTTAGCTACAAGACACCTGTATTTGGCGGCTTTAGCGCTGAAGTGGCTTTCATTGCAAAGGGCGATAATGGCAATAAGGCCAAATATGATCTGAATCTGATTTATGAAAATGGCCCGCTTGCAGCAGGCATTTCCTACAACAAGATTCAGGATGCCAAGGCCAATTATGCTTTGGGCGCCAAGTATGATTTTGGCATGTTTGCTTTGTCGGCTGGATATTATGATATTCGCAATCTGGAAGGAGTGTCGTTGCCAACGGGCGCCAAGATGAAATTGGCTGGCTTTAGTGTTGGCGGTTCTGTCAAATTTGACAACATTACACTGGCCGTTGAATTGCAACGTCAGCGTAAGAAAGAGGTTTACAACCAGAATGTGACGCAGAAATACAAGAAATATACAGAAGGCGTTGTGGAGGCGAAATATGCTTTGTCCAAACGCACTTTTGTGTATGCAGATTATCTGCGCATGGAAAACAAAAACAACTACGGCCTCGGCATTCAACATCGCTTCTGATGCTTGAATAGATATTGCGCAAACAGCCTGATGGGGAATTGAATCATCTGCATGCCGTATGGACTGCGGCCATATGGCCGGGGCAAGCGGGTTTTCTTTGATTCATTTCCCCCTTTCAATTGAAAAATTGAAACGCAGCGGCCCGGCGCGCCGCCATTCAACCCCGTCAGCCCCGGCGGGGTTGAATTTTTTTGGCTGCCGCCTGATGGGCGGCCCCGAAAACCTGCCGAAACGGCCCGGCTCATCCGGGGCAAAAACCGCATGGAAATGCCGCATGGAAATGCCCCATCACCATGCAGGCATTCGGAAATGTTTCAGGCCCCGGGCGCGGCGCATGGAGCTTCTTGCTTGATCCCCCTTTGTTTTGCTTTTTTTCAGGAGCAAATTCAAGGCCCCGGAAAGGCCCTTTCTCGCAGGTTTCAACGGGCTTTGCTGCTATTGAAGAAGTAGCGAAATTGGGCGGGCTTCAGGCCGTGCCCGGGCGGCTGGCGCGGCGCGTGAAACGGGCCTGGCCCGGCGGAGCGGATTTCTACAATCCGGGCCATTCCTGCCTCTTGCCCTGCCCCCTTGCCTTCTCTGGACGAAAACCGCCATGCCCCTTGCCCAGCTTCAAGACCCGGCCCTGCTGAAAACCGATGCCTTCATCAACGGCCAGTGGCGCTCTGGCGCGGGCCGCTTTGCGGTCACGGACCCGGCCACGGGGCGGCATTTGGCCGACGTGGCAGATGTGTCGGCCGGGCAAGTGCGCGAGGCCATTGCCGCCGCCGAAGCGGCCTGGCCCGCCTGGCGCGCGCTCACGGGCAAAGCGCGGCACGCGGCGCTGCTGCGCTGGTTTGAGCTGCTCATGCAGCACCAGCAAGACCTGGCCCGCATCATGACCGCCGAGCAGGGCAAGCCGCTGGCCGAGGCGCTGGGCGAGGTGGCCTACGGCGCCAGCTTCGTGCAGTGGTTTGCCGAGCAGGCCCGGCGCGCCAGCGGCGAAATGCCCGCCGCGCCCGCGCCCGGCCAGCGCCTGCTGGTCATGCGCCAGCCCATAGGCGTGTGCGCGGCCATCACGCCCTGGAACTTTCCGCTGGCCATGATCACGCGCAAGGTGGCCCCGGCGCTGGCGGCGGGCTGCCCCGTGGTCATCAAGCCCGCGCAGCTCACGCCGCTGACGGCCCTGGCCGCCGCAGAGCTGGCCGCGCGCGCGGGCCTGCCCGCTGGCGTGCTCAACGTCATCACCGGCACGCAAACGGCGGCCTACAGCCAGGCGCTGTGCGAAAGCGAGGCGGTGCGCCATATGAGCTTTACCGGCAGCACGCAAGTGGGCCGCGTGCTCATGGCGCAGTGCGCGCCCACGGTGAAAAAGCTGGCGCTGGAGCTGGGCGGCAACGCGCCTTTCATTGTTTTTGACGATGCCGATGTGCCCGCCGCCGTGCAGGGCGCTTTTGCCAGCAAGTTCCGCAACGCGGGCCAGACTTGCGTGTGCGCCAACCGCTTTTACGTGCAGGCGGGCGTGTATGACGAATTCGTCAGCCGCCTGGCCGGGCGCGCGCGCGCGGCCAAGGTGGGCAATGGCTTTGAGCCGGGCGTGGAAATCGGCCCGCTCATCAATGAAGCGGCGCTGCAAAAAGTGCAGCAGCACGTGGACGACGCGCTGGCCAAAGGCGGCCGGCTGGCCGCAGGCGGCCACGCGCTGCACGGGCGGTTTTTCGAGCCAACCGTCATCGCCCACGCCCGCGCCGACATGCTTTGCGCGCGCGAGGAAACCTTTGGCCCGCTGGCGCCCGTGTTCCGCTTTGAAACCGAGGCCGAGGCCATCGCCGCCGCCAACGCCACGGAATTCGGCCTGGCCAGCTACTTCTACAGCCGCGACGTGGCGCGCGTGTTCCGCGTCAGCGAAGCGCTGGAATGCGGCATGGTGGGCGTGAACACGGGGCTGATCTCCAACGAAGCGGCCCCTTTCGGCGGCGTCAAGCAATCGGGTCTGGGCCGCGAAGGCTCCGCGCACGGCCTGGACGAATACCTTGAAATGAAATACGTGTGCCTGGGCGGCCTGTAGCCGCAGCCCCCAGGCGCGCGCCCCTTCAAAAAACCACTCTTTTCCCACATGAGCCGCAGCCCCGCCCCACGCCCCGCCCGCCGCCGCGCCATCGCGCTCAACCCCGCGCAGAAAAGCCAGCTGGCCGCCGCCCAGGCGCGCTGCGCCGCGCAAGGCAGCCAGCTCACGCCCTTGCGCACGGAAGTGCTCTCGCTGCTGATCCGCCGGGGCGGCGCGGCCAAGGCGTATGACCTGCTCACCGACATGCAGGCCCGCCAGCCGGGCGTGGCGCCCATGACGGTCTATCGCGCGCTGGACTTTCTGGTGGAGCAGGGCCTGGCGCACAAAGTGGCCGCCAACAGCACTTTTGTTTTGTGCCAGCACGAAGGCCCGCACGCGCCGCACGCGCGCATCGTCATGCTGGTGTGCGCCCAATGCGGCGGCACCACCGAGTGCAGCGACCCGCGCGTGGCCCAGGCGCTGGATGAGGCCCTGCACGACACCGGCTTTGCCGCGCAAAGCGTGGAAGTCAAGGGCTTGTGCGCCGCCTGCCGCGCGAAAAGCGACGCCCAGCCGCCCGCCTGACGCAACCAGCCCGGCGCGGCCGTCCGGTTCATCCGGCAAGCGCTTCAGAAGCGCCCCGCGCGCGAACGCCCAGGGAGCAAGGCAGCGCCAGAAGCGGAATCAGCCGGTTTTTAGCTCCTTCATTCATAGCATGATGTCCTAGTGGAATCTGCGCAGGGCGCCATTTCAGCCCTATGAATTCGCTCCTGTTTCTGATGCAGCCCGGCAGCCCGGGCAAGCCCTGCGGCAGCCGTCAGCCGCACCGGCTCACGAACTGGCCGCAAGCGCGGGGTTCACGGCCAACACGAAAGCCGCGCATCAGCACACAAAAACAGGAGCGAATTCAGGGGCCATCAAAAAGGCTTCTGCGCTTTTTTGCACCAGGACATCACGCTATCTTTTCAGAAGCGGAAAACGAGGCCGCTTCGCTCATGCGCCACGGCGGAAAATTTCCGGCTGCGGCATGGGTTTTTCCCGCGCGGGCGTTTGGTCTGGGTGAGAATGACTCTGTTTTGGAGCCGGTTCAGCGTCTGGCCGTGAAAGGCTGCGGACCGGGGCAGGCCGCAAGGCGCGGACAGGTTTTGTACGGTGTGGCTCGCCGGAGATAGGCAAGCCCCGCGAGCGCCCAAGGCCGCACTTGCGCGCCTGCGGAACGGACTTTGAGCTGGCTCTTGCAGCGGCATCGGCCCGTGGCCGGCCGCCGCCTGCTGCTGGAAGGAGACATGCAAGCAATGGAACCAAACCGCGCGCCCACCTCTGCGCCTTCATCTGCACCTCTATCTGCGCCTCTATCTGCGCCTTCAGCCCCGCCCGCCGCCGCGCGGGCGGCTGCGCCCAATTCCTCATCCGCTCCCCCGCCTGCCGCGCCGGACAACCCCTGGCGCATCATGGATCCGGTGCGCGGCCGCATCCGCTTTGCGATGGGGCTGGCTTGCGCCTCGGCGGCGCTGTCGGTGCTGTCGCTGGCGCTGCTGGCGCAGGTGCTGCATGCGCTGCTGGCCGCGCCGGGGCAGTGGCCCTGGCCGCCCATGCTGGCGCTGCTGGGCAGCACGGTGGCGGCCTATGTGCTGCGGCAGGCGGCGTTCAACCAGTCGCACTACGCCGCCTTCCGGCTGGAAGTGCTGCTGCGCTCGCAACTGGCCGCGCATGTGGCCCGTCTGCCGCTGGGGCGCGTGCAGGCGCTGGGCGCGGGGCCGCTGTCCAAGGTGATGTTTGACGACGTGAAGGCGCTGCATGTGTTCGTGGCCGATTCCACGCCGCTGTACGCGCGCGCCTACGCCGCGCCGCTCATCACGCTGGCGGCGCTGCTGTGGCTGGACTGGCGGCTGGCGCTGGCGGCGCTGGCCGTGCCCGCGCTGGGCTTTGCCGTCATGGGCCTGCTCATGCGCAAAAGCAGCGAGCTGAACATGAACGAGCGCTACAACGCCGCGCGCGAGCAGGTGGCCGCCAGCATTGTTGAATTCGTGCAGGCCATGCCCGTGGTGCGCACGTTTGACAGCGGCAGCGCCAGCTTCGGGCGCTACCAGGCCGCGCTGGCGGCGTATCTGGCTGTGCTCAAGGAGTGGTACGCGCGGCTGGGCTTTTCGGCGCGTTTTTCCATGACGGTGCTCTCGGCTCTGCCCACGCTGGCGGCGCTGCTGTGGCTGGGCGGCTGGTGGCTGGCGGCCGGCAAGCTGGCTTTCAGCGTGTGGGTGGCCGCGCTGCTCATTGGCGCGGGCATGGCCGAGGCCATGATGCCCTTCATGGTGCTCTACCACCTGATTGACGCCGCCAAGCTCAGCATCCACCGCATCCAGCAAGTGCTCGGCGAGCCGCCCCTGCCCGAGCCGCCCGCGCCTGGCGAGCAGCCGCAAGACGCCAGCGTGGCCTTTGAAAACGTCAGCTTCAGCTACGGCGCAAGCGAGGGCAGCGCGGGTGATGCGGGCAGCACGGGCGGTGAAGGCAAGGACGCCGCCCCCGCCCTGCAAGGCGTCAGCTTCACCGCCCCGGCAGGCAGCGTCACGGCGCTGGTCGGCCCCTCCGGCGCGGGCAAAAGCACCGTTGCGCGGCTCATTCCGCGCTTTTGGGACGCATCGCAGGGCTGCGTGCGCGTGGGCGGCTGCGACGTGCGCCGCATCGCCAGCGACACCCTCATGCGGCAAGTGGCCTTCGTCTTTCAGGACACCTTCCTCTTTGCCGACACCATTGCGGGCAACATCCGCCTGGGCTGCCCCGAAGCGACGCAGCAAGACGTGGAAAACGCCGCCCGCGCCGCGCAAGCGCACGAATTCATCAGCGAACTGCCCCAGGGCTACGACACGCTGGCTGGCGAGCGCGGCGTGTTCCTCTCGGGCGGGCAGCGCCAGCGCATCACCATTGCCCGCGCCATCTTGCAAAACCGGCCCATCCTGGTGCTGGACGAAGCCACGGCCTTTGCCGACCCCGAAAACGAAGCCGCGCTGGTGGCCGCCCTCTCAGAGCTGATGAAAGGCAAAACCGTGCTGCTGGTGGCGCACCGGCTCTCCACCGTGGAAGATGCCGACCAAATCCTTGTGTTCGAGCAAGGCCGGCTGGCCGAACAAGGCCGGCATGAGGCGCTGCTGGCGCAAGGCGGCGTCTACGCGCGCCTGTGGCAAAGCTGGCAGCAGGCCCGGCAATGGAGCCTGCCCGCGCATGAAAACACCGCTTGCCCCGCGCCGCAGCCATGAACCACACGCCTGATTGGCTGAACCACCCCGCGCTGCGGCCCTACAAGGACAGCATTTGCGCCACGACCCGGCCCTGCGCGGAAATCACCCTGCTGCCTGCTGAACATTTGACGGTTTGGCAAAGCAAACTGGGCGGACAGCCCTATTGGCCGAAAGACATG
>NZ_JARVII010000031.1:0-26749 GCF_029813755.1 Ottowia cancrivicina
GCCACGTCTGGGGCGTAGCGGCGGCAGATTTCGCCTATGCCGTCATACAGGAGCTTGAGCCGCGCGGGCAGGCTGCCCTGGGGCGCGTCTGCGGTCTGGATGACGCCGCTGGCCACGTAGGCGAGCTGGCCGCCGGCTGCATCCAGCACGCCGAAGCCGGTGGTGCGCAGGCCAGGGTCGATGCCGAGGATTCGCATGGTGAGCTGTGGCGCAAGGCGGCTGGGGCGCTACATGGACAGGAGCAAATATGAAGGGGGCAAAATGCCTGCCTGCGCAGTTTCCACTAGGACCTCATGCTATGGTTAGAGGAGCAAATTTAGAGGGACAAACCTCAACCGGCCAGCAGGCTTTGCGAGCTGGCGCGCTGCACGCCGGCGGCGTTCATGTCGGCCCAGGCGCGGGCTAGCGAGCCGTTCAGGTCGATGGCGCGGCAGGCGTCTTCCACCACGGTGACGGCAAAGCCGGCGGCGCGGGCGTCCAGCGCGCTCCAGGCCACGCAGTAGTCGGTGGCCAGGCCGCACAGGTAAAGGTGGCGGATGCCGCGCGCATGCAGCCAGGCGGCCAGGCCGGTGGTGGCGGCGCGGTCGGCTTCGGTAAAGGCGGAGTAGCTGTCCACTTGCGGGCGGCAGCCTTTGCGCAGGATGAGCTGCGCCTGCGGCACGTGCAGCTGCGGGTGCAGCGCCGCGTCAGGCGTGCCCTGCACGCAGTGCGTGGGCCAGAGCACCTGGGGGCCGTAGGGCAGCTCGATCACGTCAAAAGGCTGGCGGCCCGGATGGTTGGCGGCGAATGAAACGTGGCTGGCGGGGTGCCAGTCTTGCGTGAGCACGGCGTTTTCAAACAGGGGCGCCATGCGGTTGATGACGGGCACGATGGCGTCGCCCTGCGCCACGGGCAGGCCGCCGCCGGGCATGAAGCCGTTTTGGGCGTCGATGACGAGCAGGGCGCAGTCGCTGGAAAGTGGCATGGCTTTTGAGATGGAAAAGGCACAAGAAAAGCGGCCCGGGTGGCATCAGCGGCCCGGGCCAGGGCGGGTGCGTTCAGCTCAGGAAGCGGACGAACGATTGCACCGGCTCGCACGCGGTGTGCAGGGCATTGACCGGGTCGGACTCATCGGCCCAGCCCAGGGCCAGGGCGCCCACGATCATTTCGTTTTCGCCCGCGCCGATGTGGGGCATGATGATGCTGTCAAAGCGGTTCCAGGCCGCTTGCGGGCAGGTGTGCAGGCCGCGCGCGCGGGCGGCGAGCATCACGCTTTGCAAAAAGCAGCCGTAATCCAGCAGGCTGCCCCGGCCCATGATGCGGTCGATGGTGAAGAACATGCCCACGGGCGCATCAAAAAAGCGGAAATTGCGCTGCTGCTGGGCGTGCATCTTGTCTTTTTCGCTCTTGCCGATGCCCAGCAGGCCATACATGTCCAGGCCCACGGCGCGGCGGCGCGACAGGTACGGCTCCACCCACTTGGCGGGGTAGTAGTCATACGGCTCCGGGTAGCGGGCTTCCAGCTCGGGGTTGTCTCGCAGCTGGTCGTGCGCTGCGCAGACTTTGTCCACCAGCGCGTCACGCGCGGCGCCTTGCAGCACGTACACCTTCCAGGGCTGGGTGTTGGTGCCTGAGGGCGCGCGGCTGGCCACGCGCAGAATGTCTTGCAGCATGGCCTGCGGCACGGGCCGGGGCAAGAAGGCGCGGGCGGAAAAGCGGCTTTCAATGGCGGCGTCCACGCTGGCGGGGTCGGCAATGGCCGGGCGGGCTGTTTCGGGGGCATGGGGCATGGCGTTGTCTCCTTCAGGGGTGCACAAAAGAAGCTTCATTCTGCCTTGCGCGGCGGAGGCGGCGGCTACATTCGCGCTCCATGTATTCCCTGACCCGACGCCGTTTCGCCCTGGGCGCGCTGGCCTGGTGCGCCAGTGGCCGCGCGCAGCCAACGCCTGAAGCGCCGCAGGCCGAGCCGTATGCCTACGCCACCCATGAAAACGCCCTGCTCTGGGCCGAGGAGGCCGCCCGACGGCACGGGCTGGATGCGGCCTGGGCGCGGCAGACCATTGCCAGCGCGTGGTTCAACCCGGGCGTGCAGCGCCTCATGCGCCCGGCCGCCTACAACCAGGCCAGCAGCGCGTCCAGAAACTGGCGCGCCTACCGCAAGCGCTTTCTCACGCCCACGCATTTGCAAACGGGCGCGCGCTTTTGGCAGGCCAACCATGCGGCGCTGGCGCGCGCCGAGGCGCAATTTGGCGTGCCGGCGGCGGCCATCATGGGCATTCTGGGCGTGGAAACCATTTATGGCCGCAACGTGGGCAAGTACCGCGTGCTGGACGCGCTGGCGACGCTGGCTTTTGACTTTCCGCAGGAGCACCCGCGCGCGCACCAGCGGCAAATCTTCTTTGCGCGCGAGCTGGCGCACTTTCTCGTGCTGTGCCAGCGCAACCGGCTGGAGCCTGGGCAACCTGAAGGCAGCTATGCGGGCGCCATGGGGCTGCCGCAGTTCATGCCCTCAAGCTGGCTGCAATACGCGGTGGACTTTGACGGCGATGGCCGCATTGACCTGTGGAACAGCCCGGCCGACGCCATCGGCTCGGTGGCCAATTACTTTCGCGCCTTCGGCTGGCGCCCCGGCCTGCCCACGCATTACGCCGTTCAGCTTCAGCCGCAGGCCGATTTGCGCGCGCTGCTGGCGCACGACATCCTGCCCACCTTCAGCCCCGCCGAAATGGCCGCGCTGGGCGTGACCCTGCCCGAAAAGGCGCAGGAAAGCGCCGGGCCGCTGGCCCTGATCGAGCTGCAAAACGGCGACCCCGCCCGCCCCGGCAACGAGCCTGACTACGTGGCGGGCACGGAAAACTTCTATGTCATCACCCGCTACAACTGGAGCGCCTACTACGCCATGGCCGTCATCGAGCTGGGGCAGCAGCTGGCGCAGGCCAGAGACTGAAGCCGTCTGATTCATCCTGCCCGCAGGCCGGATTGAAAGTCATTGTTTTTGAGGCCGTTGCCAGCGGGCGGACTTCTACAATGAGCCTTTCATTTTCTTGATCAGTGGTTTTGCATGATGGAAAACACCTACCCAGCCGCTGGCGGCACGGCGTCTGAAGCCGCCTCCTCTTCCTCAACCCTGCAATGCGATGTTCTGGTCATAGGCGGCGGCCCGGCGGGCAGCACGGCGGCCACGCTGCTGGCGCGGCAGGGGCACAGCGTGCTGCTGCTGGACAAGGACCGCCACCCGCGCTTTCACATCGGCGAATCCCTGCTGCCGGCCAACCTGCCGCTGTTCGAGCAGCTGGGCGTGGCTGATGAAATACGCGCCATCGGCATCACCAAGCATGCGGCCGAATTCGTCTCGCCCGCGCACGGCAACCGCAAGCAGGCGTTTGAATTCGCACAGGCGTGGGACAAAACCATGCCGTTCGCCTACCAGGTGCGCCGTTCGGAGTTCGACCGCATCCTGCTGGACAACGCGGCCCGCAGCGGCGCCCAGGTGTTCCAGCAATGCAAGGTGGAAAGCGTGGACCTGGAAGCCACCCCTGAATGGGCCGAAGCCCGCGCGCGCCATGCCGACGGGCGCGAACTTACCTGCCGGGCGCGCTTCGTGGTGGATGCCTCGGGGCGCGACACCTTCCTGGCCAGCCGCATGAAGATCAAGCACAAGAACCCGCGCCACAACAGCGTGGCCGTGTTCGCGCACTTCGCCAATGCGCGCCGCAACCCCGGCGCGGCGGAGGGCAACATCACCATCTACTGGTTCGATCACGGCTGGTTCTGGTTCATCCCCTTGCAAGACGGCGCCACCAGCGTGGGCATGGTGACCTGGCCGTATTTCATGCGCACGCGCGGCGAGCGCAGCCTGCGGCAGTTTCTGCTGGACGGCATCGCCCAGTGCCCGCCGCTGGCCGAGAGGCTGCAAGACGCGCAGATCGTCCACGAGCCGGAAGCCACGGGCAATTTCTCCTACCTCAGCGAGCGCACGCACGGGCGCAACTACGTGCTGCTGGGCGATGCGTTCGCCTTCATCGACCCCGTGTTTTCATCCGGCGTGCTGCTGGCCATGCAAAGCGCATTCGCCGCTGCCCGCGCCATTGACGTCTGGCTGAAGCAGCCTGCGCAGCGCGCGCAGGCGCTGGCGCAGCTGGACCGGGATATGCGCCACGGCCCGCGCGAGTTCTCGTGGTTCATCTACCGCATGACCACGCCCGCCATGCGCGACTTGTTCATGGGGCCGCGCAACACGTTTCGCGTGAAGGAAGCCATCATCTCCCTGCTGGCGGGCGACATCTACGGCCAAACGCCCATCTGGCGCTCGCTGCGCGTGTTCAAGGCCATCTATTACCTGACCTCGCTGGCGCAGCTGCCCACCTCGCTGCGCTCCTGGCGCTGGCGCAAGCAAGCCATCCGCACGGTGGATGAAGCCCCGCAAGGCTGAGCGCCTGCCCATGCACGCCGCTCTGCGCCGCGCCCGCGAAGCCGCCGCCATGATTCTGGGCCTGGGCCTGCTGGCGCTCATCTGCCTGGGCTGGACGCCCTTTGCCCTCGTGCTCGGCCCGCTCATGCCCGAAGCCAGCGGCAAGCGCCTGGGGCGGCAAGCCATTCACAGCTGCTTCCGGTTCTACGTCTGGCTGCTGGAGCGCCTGTGCGGCTGCCGCTTCGATTTGCGCGCGCTCGACGAGCTGGCCCGCCAGAGCGGGCCGATGATCATCGTCGCCAACCACCCCTCGCTGCTGGACGCAGTGCTGCTCGTCTCGCGCCTGCCCAATGCCGTGTGCATCATGAAAGCGGCGCTCATGCACAACCTGCTGCTGGGCGCCGGCTCGCGCCTGGCGCGCTACATCGTCAATGACGCGCCGCTGCCCATGATCCGCCGCGCCATCGCCGAAATCAAAAGCGGCGACGGCGCGCGGCTCATCATCTTTCCCGAAAGCACGCGCACCAGCGCGCCGCCCGTGGGGCCGTGCAGCGCCACGGCGGGCCTGATCGCCGCGCGCGCAGGCGTGCCCGTGCAGACGCTCGTCATTGAAATGAGCACGCCTTACCTGGGCAAGCACTGGCCCCTTTTCCGCCCTCCCAGCCTGCCGCTTGCCGTGCGCGTGCGCTACGTGGGCCAAATGCACGTGGATGGCGCCAGCGCGCACCGCTTTGGCGACGACATCCACGCCCGCCTCGCCCACGCCCTCAAGGAAACGCGCCATGCCTGAAGCCGCTGCGCCCGCGTCCTCCGCTCCCGCTGCCTCACGCACGCATCTCGTGCTCATCCCCAGCTACAACCCCGGCCCCAAAGTGCGCGACACCGTGGCCGCCGCGCGCGCGCGCTGGAACCCCGTGTGGGTGGTGATTGACGGCAGCACCGACGGCAGCGCGGCCTGGCTGCAAGACATGGCCGCGCAAGACGAGGGCCTGCGCGTGCTCGCGCTGCCCGCCAACCAGGGCAAGGGCGCCGCCGTGCTGCACGGCATTGAGCAGGCCGCGCGCGAAGGCTTCACCCACGCCCTGACGCTGGACTCGGACGGACAGCATCCGGCCCATCTCATCCCGGCCTTCATGCAGGCTTCGCAAGCGCGGCCTGACGCCATGGTGCTGGGCGTGCCGCAGTTCGGCGCAGAAGCGCCGCGCATTCGCGTGCTGGGCCGCAAAATCTCCAACGGCTGGGCCAATCTGGAGACGCTGGGCGCGGGCATTGGCGACTCGCTCTTTGGCTTTCGCGTCTATCCCATCGCCCCGCTGGCGCGCGTCATGCGCGGCCAGCGTTTCATGCGCCGCTTCGACTTCGACCCCGAAGCCGCCGTGCGCCTGGCCTGGGCAGGCGTGCCCGCCATCAACCTGCCCGCTCCCGTGCGCTACTTCACGCCCGAAGAAGGCGGCGTCTCCCACTTCAAATACCTGCGCGACAACGCCTTGCTCACCTGGATGCACACCCGCCTGTTCCTGGGCTTTGCGCTGCGCCTGCCCCGCCTGGCCTGGCGGCGCTGGCGGCCAGCGGGCCGCTGAAAACCGGCCCCTTTCGCCGCAGGCGCAAGCCAGTCTGCGGGCCAACCCTCCAGTTTGTCTCCAGCAACCAGAAAGCACCAGAAACAGGAGCGAATTTGAGGGGGTAAAAATACCGCCTTGCGCAGTATCCACTAGGACATCATGCTATGGATAAAAGAGCAAAACGAGCCTTGCGCATGCCCTTCCGTCCTTCCCTCATTCCGCCCTATCTGCTTATTCAGCCATGCCCTTGCGGCCTGCGGCCTTGCTGCTCGCCGCAGCCGCGCAAGGGCACGATGGCGGTTCGGCCGCTGGGGGCGCGGGCGAATTCGGCCTCGATGCCATACACGCGGCGCAGGCTTTCGCAAGTCACCACTTCATCGAACGGGCCGCAGCCGGCCACATGGCCGCCGTGCAGCATGAGCACGGTTTGCGCGTGCTGGGCGGCCAGGTTCAGGTCATGAATGGCGATGACAACGAGCGCGCCGCTGGCCTGCACGTATTCATGCAGGCGGTCAAACACCTGCATCTGGTGGCGAATGTCCAGCGCGCTGGTGGCTTCGTCCAGCAAAAGCAGGCGAGGCTGGCGGATCAGGCGCTGGGCCAGCAGCACCAGTTGCTGCTGGCCGCCGGAGAGGGCGGTCATGGCCCGCTCGTGCAGGTGGGCAATGCCAAAACTGTCCAGCACCTGAAGGGCGCGCTCGATCAGGCCGCCCGCCACGCGCAGGCCCAGCCGCTCGTAGCGGCCCAAAAGCACGGTTTCCAGCACCGACAGCCCGGCGCGCACCTGGCAGTGCTGGGGCATGAAGCCCACTTCGCCCAGGCGCACGGGCTGGCCGTGAAAGCGGATGCTGCCGCCGTGCGGCAAGGTGGTGGCAATGGCGTTGATGAGCGTGGATTTGCCCGTGCCGTTGGGGCCGATCAGGCCGGCGATTTGCCCGGCGGGCAGCGTGGCGCTCACGTCCTTGAGGATTTCGGCCCGGCCGCGCCGGGCGCTGACATGGCTGAGTTGCAGGCCCATCAGATGCCCCCTTTGCGCGAGACGATGATGCCCAGCAGCATGGGCACGCCCGCCACGGCGGTGATGATGCCCACGGGCACCACGGCCCCCGGCGATATGAGCTTGGCAAACACCGAAGCGCCCGAGAGGATGAGCGCGCCCGTCAGCGCGGCCAGCGGCAGCGCAAAGCGATGGTCTTCGCCCACCAGCGCGCGCGCCATGTGCGGCGCAATCAGCCCGACAAAGCCGATGGTGCCCACAAAGCACACGGCCACGGCCGTCAGCAGCGCCACCAGCACGAAGGCGCGGCGGCGGATGGCCTGCACCGGCACGCCAATGCTCATGGCGTTGGCGTCGCCCAGGCGCAAGGCGGTCAGCGCCCAGGCATCGCGCGCGACAAAGGGCAGGCAGGCCAGCAGCACAACCGCGCACACGCTCACGCTGGTCCAGCTGGCTTTTTGCAAATCGCCAAACAGCCAGAAGACGATTTGTTGCAGGATTTCGGGGCTGGCGATGTACTGGAGCAGCGACTGCACGGACTGAAAGAAAAACAGCACTGCAATGCCGCCCAGGATGAGCACTTCCGGATTGGCGCCGCGCGCCAGCGCCAGCAGGTAAATGAGCGCGCAGGCGGCCAGCGTCATGCCAAAGGCGGCGGCGGGCGTGAGCGCGTAGCCGGGCACGGGCAGCAGGCCGCCAAACATGATGGCCAGCGCCGCGCCAAAGCCCGCCGCTGCCGAAAAACCCAGCGTGAAGGGGCTGGCCAGCGGGTTGTCCAAAATGGTCTGCATCTGCAAACCGCCCAGCCCCAGGCACATGCCCACCAGCGCGCCCATGAGCGCGGGCGGCATGCGCACATGCCAGAGGATGTTGGCGTTGCTGTGCAGCTTGCGCATTTCGGGCGTAACGCCCGGCAGCCGCTCGCGCACGGCCTCCAGCCCGCCGGGGCCTGTTTGCAGGGCCTGGAAGATGTCCGTCAGCGCCATGCCCGAAGGGCCGGTGGCCAGATCGAGCAGCAGCAGCGCCGCCAGCAGCAGCGCCGCCAGCGCCAGCAAAGCCGCTCGCCGCCCCAGACGGCGGCCATAGGCGCTGCGGGCCTGTGCGTGGTCGGCTTCGTGGCCGGTTTCGTGGCCGGCCTCGTTCCGGGCTTCAGTGCTCATTTCGCGCCCGCCGGGCGGCCTTGCGGCTGCGCCTGATAAGTGGCCATGAACACGCCTTCAGCCTTGATGGGCAGCCAGGCTTCGTAGAAATCGCGCAGGTTCTTTTCCGGGTCCACATCGGCAAAAGCCTCCGGGTGAATCTGCTTGGCCACGTATTGGGCGTACACATAGTCCGACAAGGTGCGCGTGCCGCCGTGATAGACGGCGTGCACGTGCCCGCCTTCAGCCGCCTTCAGCTGCCGCCAGCCCGCGCGGCCATTGACGTAAGCGCCCATGCGTTCATTGACGGTACGGGCATCGGCGCCAAAGCCGACGGACACGGCCTCGGGCCGGTTCAGCCATTCGGAGCCAGCCAAAAAAATGATGTCCGGGTTCTGGTCAATCACGTATTCGCGGCTGAGCGGCCCCCAGTTCTGCACCTGCCCCTTGGCAATGTTGCGCGCGCCCGCCATCTCGATCAGCGCGCCCCAGAGCGTGTCGCCGTAGGAGTTGCCCACGGTTTCGGGGCCTTTTTGCGCCAGTTCCACGTAAACCTTCTTGTCTGACGGCCCGGCCTTGGCCACGCGCGCGGCCACGTCCTGCATAGCCAGGCGGTAGTTGTCGGCCAGTTTTTGCGCGCGCTGCGGCTGGCCCATGATTTTTCCCAGCGCCAGCGTGGACGCCACGTGCTTTTCAACCGTCTGCGCGTTGTAGTCCAGCGTGAGCACGGGAATGCCCGCCGCCTCGATTTTTTTCACGCCCTCGCCCAGCGCGTCGTAATTCCAGGCGGCCAGAATCAGCAAATCGGGCTGCGCGGCAATCACTTTTTCAATGGAAAAAGAGCCGTCATCCGTGGAACCCACATCCGGCACGCTTTTCAGCCGGGGCAGCGCCTTTTCATACAGCGCGAACTGCCGGGGCCGCCAGTCCCGCCAGGTGGAAAGCGACAGGCCCACCAGCTTGTCTGCCGCGCCCGGCCCCGCCACGGCCAGATAGTCTTCGTAATAAAAGCCCAGCACCACGCGTTCGGGCACGCCGGACACCGTCACGCTGCGGCCTTTCACGTCGGTCACCGTGATGTCCGCGAAAGCCAGCGGCGCCAGCGCCAGCAAAATGCAGGCAAATGCTTTTTTCATGATTTTCTCCAATGATTATGAGAACGCAAATGAAATGAGAAATTACGCGGCCGCACCGGAAAGCTTCCCGGTTCAATCCAGGCGCCCATGCGCAGGCCGCGAGCATGGCGGGCAGATTATGAAATAAATAATGGTTGATAAATATCAATTATGATTTGCTTAATATCATTTCAAAAGCTCGCTTTCCGCAATCTGCGCGGCTCTGCGGAGGCAAAATGCCCACCATGCAACAGGAACTCTCTCAGGAAATCGCCGCTGCCGCCGCGCGGCTGGTGGTGGAAGAAGGGCTGGACTACGGCGCGGCCAAGCGGCGGGCCGTCAAGGAGCTGGGCGCGCCCGCGCGCGCGGCTCTGCCGGACAATGACGCCGTGCAGGAGCAGGTGCGCGCCTATCTGGCGCTTTTTCGCGCCGACACCCAGCCTGCCGAGCTGCTGGCGCTGCGCGAGCTGGCGCTGACGTGGATGCAGCGGCTGGCCGAATTCCGCCCGCACTTGACGGGCGCGGTATGGAATGGCACGGCCACGCGTCTATCTGATGTGTATTTGCAGCTTTTTTGCGATGACCCGAAATCAGCGGAAATCGCCCTCATCAACCAGGGTGTGGCTTTCGATGCGCGGCAAGTGCGCGGTTTTCGCGGCGAAAGGGTGGACGCGCTCAGCTTTTCAGTCTTTTGCTCCGGCCTGGGCGAGCACGTGGGCGTGCATCTGATGATTCATGACCATGACGACGTGCGCGGCGCACTCAAGCCCGCTGCCGATGGCCGCCCCGCCCGTGGCGACGAGCAGGCGCTGCGCGCCCGCATGCTGGAAGATGCGGCATCCATCATGAATTGATCGCAAAAGGCGGCAACTTCATTTATTTACGGCGCTTTGCCGCGATGGCCGCAAAATCGCAACGGAATCCGCACACTCCTTCCGTAAGCTTCAAATTCCAGCAAATTGAAGCAGTTGGCTGCAAATTGCGGTAAATTTGCCCAGTTTTTCATATCAGAAAGATTTCAATCATGGATCTGCGCAAGCTCAAGACCCTGATCGACTTGATCTCGGAGTCCAACGTTTCCGAACTTGAAATCACCGAAGCCGAAGGCAAGGTGCGCATCGTCAAGGGCAGCCCCGCCGCCGTGGTGATGCAGCCTGTAGCGCAGCCCGTGGCGGCCGCCGCATCAGCCGCGCCCGCCGTGGCCGCGCCTGCGGCAGCAGCTCCCGCCGAAAGCGCCGCGCCCGCGCCTGCTGCCGCGCCGGGCTTTACCGTCAAATCGCCCATGGTCGGCACTTTCTACCGCGCCGCCAGCCCTGGCGCCAAGCCGTTCGTGGAAGTGGGCTCCAGCGTGAAAGCGGGTGACACGCTTTGCATCATCGAGGCCATGAAAATCCTCAATGAAATCGAGAGCGAAAAGGCCGGCACCGTCACGCAAATCCTGGGCGAAAACGGCCAGCCCGTTGAATACGGCCAGCCGCTGTTCGTCATTGAGTAAGCGGGCGCGCCATGTTCAAGAAAATACTGGTTGCCAATCGCGGCGAAATCGCCCTGCGCATCCAGCGCGCCTGCCGCGAACTGGGCGTGCAGGCCGTCATGGTGTATTCTGAGGCCGATAAAGACGCCAAATACGTGAAATTGGCCGACGAAGCCGTGTGTATCGGCCCCGCGCCCTCGGCCCAAAGCTATCTGAACGTGCCCGCCATCATCTCGGCGGCGGAAGTCACGGATGCCGAAGCCATTCACCCCGGCTACGGCTTTTTGAGCGAAAACGCCGATTTCGCCGAGCGCGTGGAGCAAAGCGGCTTCCAGTTCATTGGCCCCACGCCCGAATCCATCCGCATCATGGGCGACAAGGTGGCGGCCAAGCGGGCCATGATGCAGGCGGGCGTGCCCTGCGTGCCCGGCAGCGAAGGCGAGTTGCCTGACGACACCGCCGCCATCAAGCGCATGGCGCGGCAAATCGGCTACCCCGTCATCATCAAGGCCGCAGGCGGCGGCGGCGGGCGCGGCATGCGCGTGGTGCACACCGAAGCGGCGCTGCCCGGCGCAGTGCAAACCACCAAGGCCGAAGCGGCCGCCGCCTTTGGCAACCCGGCGGTCTATATGGAGAAATTCCTCCAGAACCCGCGCCACATCGAAGTCCAGGTGCTGGCCGACAAGCACAAAAACGCCGTCTATCTGGGCGAGCGCGACTGCTCCATGCAGCGCCGCCACCAGAAAGTGATTGAAGAAGCGCCCGCCCCCGGCATTCCGCGCCGCTTGGCCGACCGCATTGGCGAACGCTGCGTGGCTGCGTGCAAAAAAATCGGCTACCGGAGCGCGGGCACTTTTGAATTTCTGTATGAAAACGGCGAGTTCTATTTCATTGAAATGAACACCCGCGTGCAGGTGGAGCACCCCGTCACGGAAATGATCACCGGCGTGGACATCGTGCGCACGCAAATCATGGTGGCCGCCGGCGAAAAACTGCCCTTTACCCAGCGGCAAATCGAAATTCGCGGCCACGCCATCGAATGCCGCATCAATGCCGAAGACCCCTTCAAATTCACGCCTTCGCCCGGCCGCATCACGGCCTGGCACGCGCCCGGCGGCCCCGGCGTGCGGGTGGACTCGCACATCTACACCAACTACTTCGTGCCGCCCAATTACGACTCGATGATCGGCAAGCTCATCGTCCACGGCGACACGCGCGAGCAAGCCATCGCCCGCATGCAAACCGCGCTGCTCGAAACCGCCGTGGAAGGCATCAACACCAACATCGCGCTGCACCGCGAGCTGATGGTGGACGCCAAATTCCGCCACGGCGGCACCAACATCCACTACCTGGAAAAGTGGCTGAGCGAGCACCAGCGCTGAAAACGCCCAAGAGCAGCCAGCCGCGCCCGTTCCGCAAAAAGGAACGGGCATTTTTCTTTCCGGAGCTGCGATCCGCCTGCCAGAACGGCCTGAGCGATGGCAGCGACACTCAAAAACAGGAGCGAATTCGGAGGCTTAAAAGCCGTCTTGCACAGTTTCCACCAGGGCCTGTTGAGAATTCTCCTCTCGTACTGCGATACCGCCACGGAAAGAAGAGCATCAATCGACAAGCAGTGAGAACTGATGGCCCCGAACTGCCTGGGCAAGCCTGGCGATGAAGGGCCAAGAGGCGCTGACAACCGTTTGGCCATGCTGTGGATCGTGCGCACAGGCAGCCCCTGGCGTGACTTGCCCGAAGAATTTGGCAAATGCAACCGTCTTCAAGCGCTTTCGCGACAGGGCCAAGGCCGGTATCTGGCAAAAACGCTTTGATGCTGTCAGCGGCCAGCCAGATATGGAATACGCCATGGCCGATGCCGTGATCGTGAAAGTGCATCGTCACGGCCAAGGCGCAAAGGGGTTCAAAACCAAGCCATAGGCCACTCGCGCGGGGGCGTGGGCACCAAGATATGGGCCTTTTGCCATGCGCAGTGACAAGACCGCACCAGATTCAAGGCAGTGATCTATCTGGCCTCAGCTGTGATTCAGTCTCGGTAATTCTCAACAGGCTCTAGGACATATCGCTATGGTTTAAGAAGCGAAGTTCAAGCTCCTTCCCTTCTTTGCCATAGCCGCGCGGGTCGCGTGCGCTTTCTTGCTTCGCCTCTGGAGCCTGCCCTCATCTCTGGCCAGGCAGCGCAGCCAACGGACCGGCTCGCGCGCGCTTCGCCATTCTGATTCCACCTTCTTCTTGCCCTTTTCCCGCTGGAAAACGGACACCCTGCTGCTGAAAGCCGGAGGCGGCGGTTGGCTGAACGGTGGCCTTGATCCGCTCTGGACATGCGCGGCCAGGCGAAGCCTGCGCTTCGCCCATGCGCCCGCAACCTTTGCGTCCGCCTCGTGAGAAAGCGCCGCCTATTCATTCGGCGTCTGCCTCCGCCTTGCTCGCCCCCCAGCCCACAATGCCTGGCAGCCCGTTCGCTATCAGAAAAA
Source organism: Ottowia cancrivicina (assembly GCF_029813755.1). Classification (NCBI taxonomy): domain Bacteria; kingdom Pseudomonadati; phylum Pseudomonadota; class Betaproteobacteria; order Burkholderiales; family Comamonadaceae; genus Ottowia; species Ottowia cancrivicina. The sequence goes on from NZ_JARVII010000031.1 coordinate 13,152, forward strand.
GGAGCAAATTCAAAGGGTGAGAAAAGCCGTTTCGCGCAGTTTTCACTAGGACATCATGCTATGGTTTCCGGAGCGCATGGGCCAGCTTTTCATGCACGCCGCCAAAGCCGCCGTTGCTCATGCATAGCAGGTGGTCGCCTGCGCGGGCGGCGCGCGTGGCCTGGGCGACGAGTTCGTCCACGCTGGCGGCCACTTGGGCGCGTGCGCCCAGTGGGGCCAGGGCGGCGGCGGCGTCCCATTCCAGGCCGCCTGCGTGGCAAAAGGCCAGGGCGGCGTTTTCCAGCGCCCAGGGCAGGCGCTCTTTCATGGCGCCCAGTTTCATGGTGTTGCTGCGCGGCTCGAAGAGGGCCAGGATGCGCTCGCTCTGGCGCCCTTGTGCATCAAGCTGGCGGCGCAGGCCGTCTACGGTGGCGCGGATGGCGGTGGGGTGGTGGGCGAAGTCGTCGTAGAGGGTGATGCTGCCGCCGCTGACGGGAATGCGCGCGCGCACTTCCATGCGGCGGCGCACGTTTTCAAAGCGCGCCAGCGCCTCGCAGGCTTGCTGCGGCGGCACGCCCGCGTGCCAGGCTGCGGCGATGGCGGCCAGCGCGTTGAGCTGGTTGTGCGCGCCGGGCAGCGCCCAGCGCACGCGGCCGGCGGGGCGGCCCTGGTGCAGCACTTCAAAGTCGCCCGGCTCGCCGCTGGCGGCGAAGTCAGGGGGCGCTTTGCCGCCTGCCATGCCGAAGCGGCTGACTTCGCTGTACACGCCTTGCGCCAGCACGCGGGCCAGGCTGGCGTCTTGCCCATTGACGATGACGCGGCCCGTGGCGGGCACGGTGCGCAGCAGGTGGTGAAACTGGCGCTCGATGTCGGCCAGGCTGCCGAAGATGTCGGCGTGGTCGAACTCGAGGTTGTTCAGCACCGCCGTGCGCGGGCGGTAGTGCACGAATTTGCTGCGCTTGTCGAAAAAGGCGGTGTCGTATTCATCGGCTTCGATGACGAAAAAGGGCCTTTCGCGCCCTGCCGCCAGGCCGCCCAGCCGGGCGGAGATGCCAAAGTTCAGCGGCACGCCGCCCACCAGAAAGCCCGGCTGCAGGCCCGCGCATTCCAGCGCCCAGGCCAGCATGGATGTGGTGCTGGTTTTGCCATGCGTGCCGGCCACGGCCAGCACGTGGCGGCCTTGCAGCACGTGTTCGGCCAGCCACTGCGGCCCGCTGGCGTAGGGCAGGCCCGCGTCGAGAATGGCTTCCATCAGCGGGAATTTGGGCGCGCCATTTGCCAGCCGCGCGCGGCTGACCACGTTGCCAATCACGAACATGTCGGGCTTGAGCGCCAGCTGATCGGCGCCGTAGCCTTCCATCAAATCAATGCCCAGCGCGCGCAGCTGCTCGCTCATGGGCGGGTAAACGCCCGCGTCGCAGCCGGTGATGGTGTGCCCAGCCTCGCGCGCCAGCGCCGCCAGCCCGCCCATGAAAGTGCCGCAGATGCCAAGGATGTGGATGTGCATGAAGGTTTCGCTCAGGTTTCGCGCAGGTTTCGCGCAAAGGGGATCAGGGGGAAGGCTGGCTTTTGGCTGTCCGCCCGTGAGTTCTGGCCGCCTGGATGGGCCGCCGTGGCTTGCGGCGTGAAAAAGCCGCCTGGGCGCTGGGCCGGGCGGCTGGGGCGGGTGAAGCGGCTCAGGCCACCGTCACGGCGGCGCCCGCGCGTTCGGTGATGTGGCCGATGGCGTAAACGGTTTCGCCGTGCTGGCGCAAGGTGGCGGCCACGGCCTCGGCGGCCTCGGCGGCGGCGATGACCACCATGCCGATGCCGTTGTTGAAGGTGCGGTTCATTTCTGCGTCGTCGATGCCGGCGGTTTTTTGCAGCCAGGCGAAGAGTTCGCTTTGCGGCCAGCTGCCTTTTTGCAGGCGCGCGGCCAGCCCTTCGGGCAGCACGCGGGGAATGTTTTCGAGCAGGCCGCCGCCGGTGATGTGGGCCAGCGCGCGGATGGCCTGCGGGTGCGCGGCCAAAGTGGCGAGCACGGGCTTCACGTAAAGGCGCGTGGGGCGCATGATGGCCTGGCGGAAAGGCTGGCCGTCCAGCGTTTCGGGCAGCGCGCCTTGCGCCTGCGCGCGTTCGATGCACTTGCGCACGAGCGAGTAGCCGTTGCTGTGCGCGCCGCTGCTGGCCAGGCCCAGCACTACGTCGCCCGTCCGCACGCTCTGGCCGGTGAGCAGGCGCGATTTTTCGGCCGCGCCCACGGCAAAGCCGGCCAGGTCGTATTCACCGGCGGGGTACATGCCGGGCATTTCGGCGGTTTCGCCGCCGATGAGGGCGCAGCCGCTTTCTTCGCAGCCCCGGGCGATGCCGCCTACCACGGCGGCGGCGGTGTCCACGTCGAGCTTGCCGCAGGCGAAGTAGTCCAGAAAAAAGAGCGGCTCGGCGCCTTGCACGAGCACGTCGTTCACGCTCATGGCGACCAGGTCGATGCCCACGCCGCCGTGCATGTTCCATTCAAAGGCGAGCTTGAGTTTGGTGCCCACGCCGTCGGTGCCGCTCACGAGCACAGGCTCCTTGTATTTGCGGGGCACTTCAAAGAGCGCGCCAAAGCCGCCAATGCCGGCCAGCACGCCTTCGCGCAGGGTTTTGCGGGCCAGGGGCTTGATGCGCTCGACCAGGGCGTCGCCCGCGTCAATATCAACGCCGGCGTCTTTGTAGGAAAGAGGGGTGTTCATGCGAGATGGAAGAAAAAGCTCAAAGGCGGGCGGGGCCGCGCGCTGGCGGGCTTGCGCCCTGGCCTGCCGCGCGTTGTGCGCGCAAGCGCACCCTGTTCAATAAAATCCGCCGTCAATTTTAGGCGCGGCCCCAGGGCGGTTCAGGGCCTGTCTGCCTGAAATGCCCTTTGATATTTGCTCCTTGCTTGATAGCACGGCCTCCCCGTGGATCGTGCGACAAATGCCTTTTCAGGCCCCTTGAATTTGCTCCTCTTTCTGAAGTTCCTCCGCCTGCCTGGCTCGCCCCGTTCGCCCCGTTTGCCTGTTGCGCCCGCCGCCGGGCAGGCTCCCGTTCATGAAACAAATCGCGCTTGACATCGCACTGGCTCCCGCGCCCACGCTGGAGGGTTTTGCGGGCCGTCTCAATCAGGAGGCCGTGCAGTTTCTGGCGCAGTGGTGCGCGGCGGGCCGCCAGCGCTCGCCCGTGCCGGTGTATCTGTGGGGCGAGGCGGGCAGCGGCAAAACGCACCTGCTGCGCGCTGCGCGGCATGCCTTGCAGCAGCAGGGCGAGCCTTGCGGCTGGCTGGACGCAGCCTCGCCCGCCGATGTGCCGTTTGAGGGCAGCTGGCGCGCGGCGCTGATGGACGACGTGCAGCTTTACGCCACCGGCCAACAGCACACCGCCTTCAACTGGTTCATCAACGCCATGACGCCCGCCGATGGCCAGCCGCCGCGCGCCGTGCTGGCCGCCGGCAGCCTGCCGCCGACTGATTTGCCGCTGCGCGAAGACTTGCGCTCGCGCCTGGGCTGGGGGCACGTGTTCCAGCTTCACGCGCCCACGGAGGGCGAGTGTCGCGCGCTGCTGCAACAGGCCGCCGCCCAGCGCGGCCTTGCGCTGGGCGAGGGCGTGACCGATTACGTGCTCACCCGCTTTTCGCGCGACATGGGCAGCCTCATGCGCCTGCTCGAACGCCTGGACCGCTACAGCCTGCAAACGCGGCGGGCCGTGACCATTCCGCTCATCAAGGCCATGCTGGAGGAAGGGGCCTGAGGGCGTTTTTGCCGCCCTGCCGCCGCCCTTGCCGCCGCCCGTTGCGTCTTTTCCCCCTGAAACCCCATGAAACTGGCTCTTTTCGACCTTGACTACACCTTGCTGCCGCTGGACTCCGACCACGCCTGGGGCGAGTTCACCACCCGCATCGGCTGGACGGAGGGCGAAGCCTTCCGGCAGAAAAACGAAGCCTTCTACGCGCAATACAAGGCGGGCACGCTCGATATTCACGAATACGTGCGCTTTTCCACCGCCGCCGTGCGCCGCCAGGGGCCGGAAGCGGCGGCGCGCGCGCATGCGCAGTTCATGCGCGAAGTCATCGCCCCGGCCATCCGCCCGCAGGCGCTGGCGCTGATCGAACAGCACCGCCGGGCGGGCGAGGCCGTGGCCATCGTCACCGCCACCAACGAATTCATCACCCGCCCCATTGCCCACGCGCTGGGCGTGGACGAGCTGATTGCCATCAACCTGGAGCGCGGCCCCGGCGGCTGGTTCACGGGCGAAATCGCGGGCACGCCGTCTTTTCGCGAAGGAAAAATCACCCGCGTGGGCCAATGGCTGGCCGCGCGCGGCCTGGGCTGGGCCGATGCGGACGCCACCTTCTACAGCGACTCCATCAACGACTTGCCCCTGCTTGAAAAAGTGCAGCGCCCCGTGGCCGCCAACCCCGATGCGCGCCTGCGCCCCATCGCGCTGGAGCGCGGCTGGCCCGTGCTGGAGCTGTTTGGAGCGCAGCCATGATTCGCGAACTGCTCGACAAACTCACGGGCCGCCGCAAAAGCCGCTTTGGCAAGCGCGTGGAAATCGGCCCGGCCACGCACCGCATTGACCTGTCGCTGGTCGATGGCCGCGCCATCAGCGTGGTCAGCACGCTCAAAAACGCGGGGTACGAGGCCTACATCGTCGGCGGCGCCGTGCGCGACTTGCTGCTGGGCCTGCGCCCCAAAGACTTTGACGTGGCCACCAACGCCACGCCCGAGCAGGTCAAGGCGCTGTTCCGGCGTGCCTTCATCATCGGGCGGCGCTTTCGCATCGTGCACGTGGTCTTCGGGCGCGGGCGCGAGCATGAAGTGATCGAAGTCTCCACCTTCCGCGCCCACCTGGACAGCGCCGACGCCGAGCACGTCAGCGGCAACGAGCGCACCGCCAAAAGCCAGCTTGCGGGCGTGAAACACGCCGTGGATGCCTCCGGCCGCGTGCTGCGCGACAACGTGTGGGGGCCGCAGCACGAAGACGCCGCCCGGCGCGACTTCAGCATCAACGCCATGTACTACGACCCGCAAAGCCAAATCGTGGTGGACTACCACAACGGCTTTGCCGACGCGCAAAAGCGCGTGCTGCGCATGATTGGCGACGCCGCCGCGCGCTACCGCGAAGACCCCGTGCGCATCATCCGCGCCACGCGCTTTGCCGCCAAGCTCGCGCACCTGGGCTTCAAGCTCGACGCCAAAACCAGCCGCCCGCTTGCCGCCCTCAAGGGCCTGCTGGCCGACGTGCCCCAAAGCCGCCTGTTTGACGAAATGCTCAAGCTGCTGCAAACCGGCCACGGCCAGGCCAGCGTGGAGCAGCTCAAAAAACTCGGCCTGGCCCAGGGCATCTACCCCCTGCTGGATTTGGCCGTGCAGCGCGCGCAAGAGCCTTTCATGGCTGCCGCCCTGCAAGACACCGACCGCCGCGTGGCCGAAGGCAAGCCCGTCGCCCCCAGCTTCTTGCTCGCCTGCCTGCTCTGGCAAGACGTGCGCGCCCTCTGGCAGCAGCGCACCGCGCAAGGCGAACACACGCATCCCGCCCTGCAAGCGGCCATTGATGAAGTGTTTGACGCCCGCATCGGCGACGTATCCGGCCGGGGCCGGCTGGCCGCCGACATGCGCGAAATCTGGATGATGCAGCCGCGCTTTGAAAAACGCACCGGCGCCAGCTGCCACACCCTGGCAGAGCAGCCGCGCTTTCGCGCCGGGCTGGACTTTTTGCAGCTGCGCGCCGCCAATGGCGAAGTGCCCGAAATGCTGGCCGACTGGTGGACGCAATTCGCCCAGTCTGGCCAGAGCGTGCGCGAAGACCTCATCGCCCAGGCCCGCGCCGAGCAGCAGCGCGCCCCGCGCAGCAAGGCGCGCAAGCCCAAAGCCGCCGCGCCAGCGGCCAGCCCGGCCAGTCCTGCTGATTCCGCCAGCCCAGGCCCCGCTGCGGCAGGCGACGCCGCCCCGCCGCAGGCTGCCCCAGCCGAAGGCGGCGCACCGGCCAAAAAACGCCGCCGCCGCCGCAAACCCGCAGGCGGCGCGCCTGAAACCGCCAGTGCGCCAGCGGCCCATGCGCCATCCCGCCAGCCGCCCGCTGCGGAATGACATGAGCAAGGACATGGACGCCGCCGCTCACACGGCCTACATTGCCCTGGGCGGCAACCTGGGCGACGCCGCCGCCACCGTGCGCCGCGCCTTCGCCGCCCTGGCCGCCCTGCCGCAAACGCGGCTGCTTGCCGCCTCCAGCCTCTACCGCAGCGCCCCCGTGGACGCCAGCGGCCCCGACTTCATCAACGCCGCCGCCAGCGTGGCCACCGGCCTGACCCCGCTGCAATTGCTCGACGCCCTCCAGGCCATCGAAACCGCCGAAGGCCGCCAGCGCCCCTGGCGCAACGCCCCGCGCACGCTCGATCTGGATTTGCTCCTCTACGGCAACCAGCGCCTTGACACCCCGCGCCTGACCCTGCCGCACCCGCGCATGCTGCAACGCGCCTTCGTGCTCTGGCCGCTGGCCGAAATCGCCCCCGAACGGGTTCCCCCCGAAGCGCTGGCCGCCGTGGCCGGGCAGGCCATTGAGCGGCTGCCTTGAGAGAGCCTGCTGGCGCGCCTGCACGCGCGCCCGCTTGCGGCTTGTCTGCGGGCGGGTTCTGGCGCGCCCGCGCTTGCCGGAGCCGCCCGGCGGCATCAAAAACAGAAGCAAATTTAAGGGGGTGGAAATGCCATTCTGCGCAATTTCCACTAGGACCTATTGCTATGGATAAAGGAGCAAAAAAGAAGGGGCAGGAAGGAATGAGCAAGGCCATGAAGGTCTGCCGCGTTTTTGCGCCATGAAGTGCAAGACGGCGGCTGCGCCATCGGGCTGCGTTCAGGGCGCCACGGGCAGCTCTTGGGCGCAGGCTGGCAGCCACAGCGCGCCGGCCTGCACGCTGGCGGCGGCGCGCACGGCATTGACGCAGGCGCGGGCCACGGCTTCGGCGGCCAGTGCGGCCAGCACATTCAGCCCCGGGCCGGGGGCGGGGGCCTGCCCGGTGGCCAGGGCAAAGAGGGTGTCGCCATCAGCGCAGGTATGCACGGGGTTGATGGCGCGGGCCAGCCCGTCGTGCCCGGCGGTGGCCAGGCGGCAGGCGCCGGCTTTGTCCAGGGCGGCGTCGGTGGCGATGACGCCAATGGTGGTATTGCGCCCGGCCAGCAGGGCCGCAGGCGGCTCGCCCGCCAGCAGGGCGCGGGCGGTGTCGCGCAGCGCCGCGCCATCAGCGGTGCGGGCGCCGGCCAGCAGGCGGCCCTGGGCGTCGCGCACATCGCCCAGGGCATTGACGGCAACGAGCGCGCCCACGGTCACGCCGTCCAGCGTGACAGAGGCGGCGCCAATGCCGCCTTTCATGGCGCAGCCCATGCCGAACATCTTGCCGACGGTAGCGCCCGCGCCTGCGCCGACGTTGCCTTCGGCCAGCGCCCCGCGCTCCAGGCTGGCCTGGCAGGCGGCGTAGCCAGCGGCGGCATCGGGGCAGACGGGCGGCTGCCGGGCGGGGTCTGCGCCGACGTGCAGGTCAAACAGCACGGCGGCGGGCACGATGGGCACGCGGGCGGGCGTTTCAGGGCTGCCCGCATCCAGCCCCAGGCCCTGCCCGTGCAGCCAGCGCATCACGCCGCCGGCTGCATCCAGCCCCCAGGCGCTGCCGCCAGACAGCAGCACGGCGTGCACCACGCTGACGGTGTTGGCGGGGGCGAGCAGGTCGGTCTCGCGTGTGCCGGGCGCGGCGCCGCGTACATCCACTCCGCCTACGGCGCCGGGACGGGCGATGACCACACTGCACCCGGTGGGGCGGCGCGTGTCGGTGAAGTGGCCCGCGCTGATGCCGCGCACCCGGGTGATGCAGCCGGGAAACCGCTCAGGCATGGCGGCGTTTTCAGCTGGGCAGGTTGGCCAGCTGCATCCAGGTTTCGGCCACGCTGTCGGGGTTGAGCGAGAGCGAGACGATGCCTTGCTGAACCAGCCAGCGGGCGAAGTCGGGGTGGTCGCTGGGGCCTTGTCCGCAGATGCCGATGTATTTGCCTTGCGCGCGGCAGGCCTTGATGACGCGGGCGATCAGGGCCTTGACGGCGGGGTCGCGCTCGTCGAAGTCGGCGGCCAGCAGTTCCATGCCGCTGTCGCGGTCCAGCCCCAGGGTGAGCTGGGTGAGGTCGTTGGAGCCGATGGAAAAGCCGTCGAAGTATTCGAGGAACTCGTCGGCCAGCACGGCGTTGCTGGGGATTTCGCACATCATGATGAGCTTCAGGCCGTTGCCGCCGCGTTTGAGCCCGTGTTCGGCCAGCAAGGCGGTGACGCGCTCGGCCTGGCCCAGGGTGCGCACGAAGGGCGCCATCACTTGCACGTTGGTCAGGCCCATGTCGTCGCGCACGCGCTTGAGGGCTTCGCATTCCATGGCGAAGGCGGGGCCGAAGTCTTCGCTGATGTAGCGGGCCGCGCCGCGAAAGCCGAGCATGGGGTTTTCTTCTTCCGGCTCGTAGCGGCTGCCGCCGATGAGCTTGCGGTATTCGTTGCTCTTGAAGTCTGACAGGCGCACGATGACGGGCTTGGGCCAGAAGGCGGCGGCGATGGTGGCCACGCCTTCGGCCACTTTGTCCACGTAGAAGGCGCGGGGGCTGGCGTGGCCGCGCGCCACGCTCTCCACGGCTTTTTTTAGGTCGGCATCCACTTGCGGGTAGTCCAGGATGGCCTTGGGGTGCACGCCAATGTTGTTGTTGATGATGAATTCCAGCCGCGCCAGGCCCACGCCGTCGTTGGGCAGCTGGGCGAAGTCAAAGGCCAGCTGCGGGTTGCCCACGTTCATCATGATCTTGGCGCCAATGGCGGGCATGGCGCCGCGCTGCACTTCGCTCACTTCGGTTTCGAGCAGGCCGTCGTAAATGCGGCCCGTGTCGCCTTCGGCGCAGCTGACGGTCACGAGCGTGCCATCCTTGAGCGCCTCCGTGGCGTTGCCCGCGCCGACAACGGCAGGGATGCCCAGCTCGCGCGCGATGATGGCCGCGTGGCAGGTGCGCCCGCCCCGGTTGGTGACGATGGCGCTGGCGCGCTTCATCACCGGCTCCCAGTTGGGGTCGGTCATGTCGGTCACCAGCACGTCGCCGGGCTGCACGCGCTCCATTTCGCTGGTGTCGCGCACCAGGCGCACGGGACCGGCGCCGATTTTCTGGCCGATGGCGCGGCCTTCGGCCAGCACGGCGCCCTTGTTTTTGAGGCGGTAGCGCTGCTCGGTTTTGCCCTGCTGCTGGCTTTTCACGGTTTCGGGGCGCGCCTGAAGGATGTAGAGCTGGCCGTCCGTGCCGTCTTTGCCCCATTCGATGTCCATCGGGCGGCCATAGTGCTGCTCGATCACCAGCGCGTAGCGGGCCAGCTGCTCCACTTCGGCGTCGGTGAGGCTGTAGCGGTTGCGCTGCTCGGCGGGCACGTCCACGGTTTGCACCAGGCGGCCCGTGGCGGCTTTTTCTTCCGGCGTGGCAAACACCATCTGAATGAGCTTGCTGCCCAGGTTGCGGCGGATGAGGGCCTGCTTGCCCGCTTGCAGCATGGGCTTGTGCACATAGAACTCGTCGGGGTTCACCGCGCCTTGCACCACCGTCTCGCCCAGGCCGTAGCTGGAGGTGATGAACACCACCTGGTCAAAGCCGCTTTCGGTGTCGATGGTGAACATCACGCCCGCTGCGCCTTGGTCGGAGCGCACCATGCGCTGCACGCCCGCCGACAGGGCCACGTGCTCGTGTGCGAAGCCCTTGTGCACGCGGTAGCTGATGGCGCGGTCGTTGTAGAGGCTGGCAAACACCTCTTTCATCTTCTTCAGCACCTGCTCGATGCCCGCCACGTTCAGAAAGGTTTCCTGCTGGCCGGCAAACGAGGCGTCGGGCAAATCCTCCGCCGTGGCCGAAGAGCGCACGGCAAAGCAGGCCTGCGCGTTGCCCGCGCTCAATGCGTCAAAGGCATCGCGGATGGCCTTTTCCAGATCAGCCGGAAAAGGCTGCTCCTGCACCCAGCGGCGGATTTCGGCACCCGCATCGGCCAGCGCGCGCACGTCTTCCGTGTTCAGCGAGGCCAGCCGCTGGCGGATGCGCTCATCCAGCCCGCCGTAGGCCAGAAACTGGCGAAAGGCATGCGCCGTGGTGGCAAAGCCCGTGGGCACGCGCACGCCTTGCGGCAATTGCGAAATCATCTCGCCCAGGCTGGCGTTCTTGCCGCCGACGGCCTCGACATCGCTCATTCGCAGTTTTTCAAAAGGCACGACCAGGGCGGCCGCATCAAAAAGTGCAGACATGGGAAAAGCTCCAAGAGTTTGAAAAACGGTGTGCATGGCCTGCGGCCAGGCGGCGGCCAGACTGGGGCCGGGGCTGGCCCAAGGCGGCAAGGCTTGAAGTGCGGGCGGCAGGCGGCATGCGTGGGAAGGCAGCGGCGGGGCGGAAAGCGGCAGCGCCATCGCTGCGCCGCTGTGCTCATTGATTGGCTCCGGATTCTAGGCGGCGCGAGCCACTTTCCGTGAACGGGTTTGCACCTAAAGGCCAAAGGCGAGAATCAGGGCGCGCGCAAAATCAGCGCCCGCCCCGTGGGCATAATCCGCCGCGCGCCGGCTGGCGCGCCGTGTTATTGCGCGTGATTCAAGCCGTTTTGTGATTTGTCATTTTTTTATTTGTTATTTGAACAGGGAGAAATCGTGAAATTCATGACCAGAGCAGCCCTGCTGCTGACGGCCTTGCTGGCCATTTTCCTGACTGCCTGCTCCGGCCCCAAAAACACGCCTGACGGCGTGGCCGTGGCCTTCATTGAACGCAGCTACAAGGGCGATGTGGATGGCGCCATGAGCCTGGTTCACCTGCCCGACAGCTCCAAGCCTGGCAAAACCGAAATGGCGCAAGGCAAGATGAAAGCGATGATCGCCAAGGCCAGGGAAAAGGCCGAAAGCCAGGGCGGCATGGAAGAAATCACCGTGCAGTCCAGCGAAATCGACGCGGACGATCCCAACCGCGCCCGCGTGGCCCTGAAAGTGCGCTTCAAACAGGGCGAAGGCATGGAAAAAGTGCGCCTCATTCAGGTGGAAGGCAAATGGAAAATATTTGCCAGCGCCGGATTCTGAAATTCATCAGGCCAGCGCAAGCGAAATGAAACGCGGCAGCCAGAAACGGGAGCGGAAAAATCCGGCTCCCGTTTTTGCATGGCGCGCTGAAAATCAATCAGAAAATCTGGCTGAATATGCGCATGCAAATCACGCGGGCCAGACTGGCCGCCCTGGCGCTAAGCGCGCTGGCCTTGTTCGCCCTGTCTGCTCTGACAGGCAGCAGCCCGCTGCGGCCAGCGGCTCCGCCTGTGCCCCTGCCGCCTGCCCGCGCGCTCCAGCCGGGCGACTGGGTTTTTCGCAGCGGCACTTCGGCTGACAGCCGCCTGATCCAGCGCCTGAGCGGCGGCGCCTACTCGCACATCGGCATCGTCATCCAGACAGCGCCGCAAGTGCTGGTGGCCCATGCCACGACAGATGACGACCCGGCCCGCCCCGACCAGGTGCTCATCACGCCCCTGGCCGACTTTGCCGCCGCCGGGCGTGCCACTGCCGTAGCCGTGGCCCGCCCGCGCTTTCTCACCGCCGCGCAGCGCGCCGCCGCCGCCCGCCACGCCGCCGCCCGCGCGGGCCAGCCCTTTCGCCTGACGGCTGAAGGCGATCGCCCGCTGTATTGCACGACGCTGGTGCTCGAAGCCGTGCGCCAGCAGGCCCCAGGCTTTGCGCCTGCATGGCAGGCGGTGGACGTTCCCGTTTTCGGCGGCCGCTACCTTTTCCCGCAAGCCTTCGCACTGGCCGACGTGGAATGGATCGCCGTCTCGCCCTCGCAAGCGCAGAGCCAGGCAGCCGCGCCCTGATTCAAAGTCTGTCCCAAACCTGCCTGTGCCTTCGCTCCCGCGCGGCAGACCGTCAATCGCGCCTTCCAGCCATCGCCCCGAAGCGCCTGCGAGGCAGAGCGTTAAAGCGGATAACACTAGCTCCTCTATCAATAGCAATAGGTCCTAGTGAAACGGGCGCAAAAGCCGTTTTCAAGCCCTGAAATTTGCTCCTGTCTTTGACACGGCAAACCATTACCCTGCCTCTGGCGGTTTCTTTCCGCTACTGACGCCAAACTGAAGCCACGCATGTCCTGCAAGGTTATTGCCGCGCCTGCCAGAACCTGACCCAAACTGAGCGCGCCAGTTCTGGCCCTTGTGCAGTCGCTGCCCGTGCAAGTGCAGCCAAACAGGCGGCAGGTGTGGTCTAACCAGGACTGCACGGAAAGCACGCAAAACTTGGCCGACAAAATGGCGGGTGGCTGCCGGGTAGTCATCAACCGCACCACATGGCGCTGGGGGCTGGTGTCGCCTGAACAACGCGTGGGCGGACCTAAGCCTGAAAAGCGCGCCCGGCTCTCTGCGCGCTGCGCCGGACAGGCCACGCCTACCATCGCCACCGGGCAGGCGTTTCATGGAGAAAATATTCAAAGCCCTGCATCGCAAACGGCGATGAGAAATATGGGAGGAAGTTTGCTCGGTTCCATTCCAAACTCCAGCGTTTCTGAACCTGATTGTGGATGCCAATTTCTATGATGGCGAATACGTTTTTATTCATCGGCTGCATTGTAAATGGTGTTGTTTGCGGTGTTGCACTTAACTTCGCCCCTTTTCTGCTAAAAAGATTTGATGGCGTATTGGACCTTGTGCTTGATGTGATTTTGAATTTTGCCATCATAGCGGGATCCTTCACTTTTATGTGGTACGTATTCCCAGTTCGTGCGGAAAAAGTAATTTTTTTACTTTGGGTCTTGGGTATAGTTTTAGGAAAAAATCATATCTTATCGAAAGAATAAAATCATCTGATCATATTTGTCAAGGAAAACGATGGTGGGTGGCAAAATGCAATTTGCTACGGCGCAGCGGGCAGGTCGAGACTTGGCCCAACGGTAGAATACGGAAATGAACAATATGGATCTAAAATTTTCTGTTTTAATGACGCAAGCTCTGTCAGAGTGGCCGCAGCAGTTGGATTTCCAACTTTTCCATGTGAGTAAAGATATGAGTAATTATTCGGTTAAAGGGCTGGGCATGATGGCCGATGATATAGCCGATAAATATATAAATCATGAGCTGGAGGTTATTTATAGGCATCTGCACTTGGCCATAGAAATTGAATTGCATAAAGTTGCCAAATATGTCGTAAAAATGAGCACGCGCAACCTGCGTCCAGAGTTGGTGCGCATAAAATTTGAATCTTTCTTGCTTGAAATAAAAAATGGTATCAATGATTGTGGATGGGGCGATCCGGATCTAAAAATAATTGACGCATATTTCAGGGTCAATGGTCCAAGTTGAATTGTGAAAATGAGAGTGGCAGAGTCGGCGGCAAGAGCAATACAGCCATGACGCAAGGCAACCTCATCAAAGAAGCCGGAGCAGGCTGGGAAAAAAAACTGGCACTACAACAATCAAGGACAGCGCAGAAAACCTCACTATCCAATACCGCTACAACTCCTTTGGCCGAAAAATTGCCAAGACTGTCACGCAAGGCGCAACAAGCCGCACCACCTACTACATCAACGGCGAAAGCGCCCTGATGGCCGAAGCCGATGAAGAAGGGC
>NZ_JARVII010000032.1:0-25535 GCF_029813755.1 Ottowia cancrivicina
GTTGCCTGCAAGGGAGACGCCTTTGTCGGCCTGGCCTGCGTTGATGTGGATGTAGCCGCTGGTTCCCGATTGGTCGAGACCCAGGCCGGATTGGGCTCCGCCCGGGCCGGGCTGGGGGTCAGGCGCTTTGTCCGTCATGCTCAAGCCCAGCTGGCCATTGGTCCAGTTGCGGATGCGCGCAATGATGTGGCCCGATTTTTTGTTTTTCACCAGCAGGTAAGTGTTCGCTCCGCTGCCTGTGGGGCTGTAGACGATGCCTTGCTCTTCATTGACCCAGACTTTGTCTGCCTTGCGCTGGCCGCCTTGCAGCGTGTGGCCATCAAATTCCAGGTGGCCGTCCCCGTCGCTGTCGTAGATGGTGTTTCTGCATACTTCCGACGCGCGCATCACGTAGGTGTCATGGCCCGCGCCGCCTGCCAGTTCATTGACGCCGCTGCCGCCTTCCAGCCGGTCCGCGCCTTCTCCCCCTATGAGGATGTCACCCTTGGCGCCGCCTACAAAGTGGTCGTCTCCCGCATTGCCCACGAACAGGTTCTTTTTGTCCGGCTCGGCTGCTTGCACGCTGGCGCCTTGCCCGCCTTGCACCACGTGCCAGACTTGCGCGGCCATGTTCATGCTGAATAGCACGTTGCGCCCCAGCAGCGGCTCCAGCCACTGGCTGACGTAGTGCTGCGCCTTGTCTTGCGCCCCAGGCAGCCCGGCGCCAACCGCCGTAACGTAGTGCAGCACCTGGTTTTCTACCGTGAAAAACTCCTGGCCCGCGTAGCTGCTGCCTTGCCAGTAATACCACTCCATGGCTTGCGCCCATAGCGCCTTTTGCGCTTCTTGCGACAGACCGTCTGTAATTTTGTACAGATCATTGGTGAAGTGGCTCAGCTGGCTGTCTGCGCTGCCGATGCCTTTTTGCAGTGTGTCAGCCACCAGCCCCGTTACGAAGTCGCGCGTGGAGTAGTTGGGGTCGCTGGCGTAAAAGGCCGTGTCCAGCAGCATGGGGGTGAAGTCGGGACGGTCTTTCATGTATTGCCGCAGCCTGTCTTCATACAGCAAGGCCGCGTGCAGGTTCATGCTGTGCAGCGATAGGCTCTCTGACAGCGGCCTGTCTCCTATGCTGATTTCGCGATCTTCGCCCATGACGGTGGGCGTGACTGCACGCAGATATTGAAGAAACTCGCCGCTTACGTGATGGTTGATGACTTTTTTCTCGCGCTCTCCATATTCTGAAGGAATAATCAGATCGCGCAAATTTTTGATTTCTTTCAATACTGCCATGCTTTGCACGATGGCGGCATGGGCCGTCAGTGTAGCCGCTGTTAGGGTTATTGTGGCGGGATTATTGACTGCAGCTTCAAATGGCGCTTCCGCAAAAGTTGTTGCAGGGCGGTTGAACCAAACAGCCATGTTCGAGGCCAGCCCGCCACCCAGGCTGTGACCTGTGAAGCTGATTTTCTGGGGATCCTTGCCGTTTTCTGCGGCCCAATTGACCACGGCGCAAAAAATATTGCGCAGCCAGCATTTGCTGGATGTGATACGGCCCCAGTTTTCTGGCAAGCGCCATGCCTGCGTCTGTGACGAGATCGGCTATCGTGTTGTAAATGCGGTCATCCAGCAAGAAATCGGTGCCCTTGTAGGCAATGACTATTTCTCCCGTGGCTTCGTTCAGATAAGCTCCGGCCGTGAAACTCACCGGATTCCATTCGTTCAGGTTGTCACCGGGCGTAAAACCTAGATCAGATAGCTCTTTCCAGCCCGGAGGAACAGGAAGTTTATTGTTGGCATTTTCACTGACACCACCTCCTCTTTGATCATTATAGACATACGCAGAAAATGCTGCATATTCGTTAGTTGTCGCCATGACATCTCCTCTTAAAAAAATCAGTCAGAAATCGGCTCTCCGCCACCCAGCCTCGCATAAAATGCGGCCAATTCTCTATAATCAGAAAGAATAATTTTTTTCCATATCTCCAACGATCTCCACTAACAGGACACCATTGCTCATCTTTTTCAATGATTGAAATCACTTTCATTTGATTTCTTTCGCATGGATAAACATTTTCCTCGTTCCTTATGTTTTCAGGGATAGACAGAAAAGGTATCCTCACGAAATCAGCGCCATTCCAGACAAATCCAACCATATAATTCTTGGGGTATCTATAGTATTGGTTTTGCTTTATGCCGCGAGGCTTCCCAAAAACATAGACCTTGCCATCTACAACATCCACTCTTTGCGGTCGTAGGCGGGAATGCCAGACCCGCTTTCCTCCCAGCTCCGGCAAATCAAACGTGACCCAGCTTTCAGCCGTTCCGTAATTTTCATAATACCGCCGTCTCTGCTTGATCGTGATGATCCTTCCATCAGACAATCTCACTTCCTCGTACCAGCTCGGATACCGCTCACGGTAAAGCGCCCAACCGCTCCAGGCCAGCACGCTGGCAGCCGCCGCCAGCAAGGCCATTCCCATCATTGATTTCAGTTTCACGCTACCCATCCAAATCAAAAAAATACCGGAACCGCTCTCCGCAAGGAGATTCATGCGCCGCGCGCCGCTGGCTATAGGCACTTTTCAAGAACTATTTCTCTCTGTGGCTTCATTCAAATAAACTCCAGCCGTGAAACTCACAGCGCCAGCAGACCGCCAAGGTTGCTTCACGTGTCATGGTCATTTCTGATCTCCTGAATCAATCAAGGTTGAGGAATGGCGGGAGGTTGAACTCCTCTGACATTGATAAGGTCTCCGTCACCTGCGCCGCGCGGATACTTTTTCCAGTGCGCCTCTTTGGCAGCAATGGTAAGCAACTTGCCATTGAAGTGGAGTACGCCAGCTGCATTCGGCGTCGGCGGCATAATATTTTCTCTACTGAAATAAGGCACCTCCATCCAACTGGAGGCCGGCACCTCCTGACCGTCTTGATAGATAATTAATATAGGAATCGCCTGACTAACAATTCTTTTTCTAACAAATCCAATTCCCCCCAGCAAAATATACCAGTTATTGCCGCTCTTATTTATATAACAAACATCATAGTTATCGAACTTTCTTTTAAAAATGCCAATTCGCCCACCCGCATCAAAGGTGATCTCCACGCTGCGCTGGATTGACCTGAGATCCGGATCAAAAATAGAACTGGTTCGTTCATAGCCACGCTTGATGTGGACAATAATAATTTTGCCGCCGAACAGCTCGACTTCTTCATCCCATTCGACATCGAAATAACGGCTGAACTTGCAGCCACCGAACAGCAAAGGTGACAACATAGCTGCCATGAGTTTTCTACGGCTATTTCTCACTTGGTCATACCCCATTCGTTCAGGTTGTCACCGGGCGTAAAACCTAGATCAGATAGATTTTTCCAGCCAGGGGAAAGTGAAAGGCGATTCACATCATCAAGATTCGCATCACCACCTCCACGTTGATTATTATAAACATGCGCAGAAAAAGCTGCGTATTCATTGGTTGTCGCCATGACGTCTCCTTTCACTATTAAAAATCAATCCGAGTGTGTCGTGCCATTATCAAGACCAGCATAAAAATTCGCTAGCGCCTGATAGTCTTCCAACTTGATAGTCTTTCCAAATTTCCAACGATCTCCAGTTATTGGGCACCATTGCATATCTTTTTGTTGTATGGTCAGTAATGACAATTGAGTGTATATGCATGGATAAATATTTTCTTCCTCTCTTGCCCGCTCTGGAATGGATAAAAATGGTATTCTCACAAAATCGGCGCCATTCCAAACAAATCCAACCATAAAATTCTTTGGATATCTATAATATTGATTCTTTGTTATGCCAGCAGGTTTCCCAAAAACATAAACTTTTCCATCTACGACATCTACTCTTTGCGGTCGCAGGCGAGAATACCAAACTCGCTTGCCGCCAAGTTCCGGCAGATTAATGGTAACCCAACTTTGCAGCGTTCCATAATGTGAGTGATAGCTCCGCTTCTGGTGTATCGTGATAATCCTTCCATCAGACAATCTCACTTCCTCGTACCAGCTCGGATACCGCTCACGGTAAAGCGCCCAGCCGCCCCAGGCCAGCACGCTGGCAGCCGCCGCCAGCAAGGCCATTCCCATCATTGATTTCAGTTTCACACTACCCATCCAAATCAAAAAATACCGGAACTGCTCTCCGCAAGGAGATTCATGCGCCGTGCGCAGCTGGCTATAGGCGCCTTTCAAGAACTCAAAACCCAGCCCGCGCGCAAATTGGCAAGAAGTTTTTCATGATTGACAATTGGCCAGCGCAAAACCTCTGTCGCTGATGTCGCCATCGGCAGCGCTCTTGCCATCACGCTCATAGTCGCCTCCTTTGTCTCTGGGCTGAAATTCGGTTGAACGGAAAGACAGGGTGTATTTTCCGCTTTCCTTGTTGCGAAACAGCGTGCAGGAAAATCCCGTGTTGTCATTGGGATAGTGCGTGACGATTTCGTAGTTCCGAGTGAACCTGTCAATTTGCCTGCCGGTAAAACGCGTGGCACTGGATAAAATGGAATCACTTGGGTTCTTTCCCTGAAGATGCGCTTTGTTGGCACCTTCCGTAAGCCTCTCTTTTAACAGTGAAATATCAGTTATATTGTCAAGATAACATTCGGCTGCGCTTTGAAGCAACGCGAAATCAAGAATCTCTCTAGCGTTAAATGGACTAGACATATTGCCTCCTTGAAGTTACGGGGTTGATGAGTCAGGGAAAATGGTATGAATCAAATCAATTGGCTCAAGAACTTGCCAAATAAAATACCGAGGATAAGCCAATTTGTCTACAACTCTTTTATTGCCCCATAGTATCCCAGGACAAAAATACGAAAACTCCCACCCAATACCTGTCTTGTAAAGCGTAGCAAAAGCAAAGCTCCTTCGCACTGCCAGAATTTCTTCGGTGATGCGATCCAGCACAATCAGTTCGCCGCCTGCAATGTCATATTGCCGATCATAAGGACGCCGGATGCCACGCCAAGTATAGGCATAGCGTGATTTCAATTGATCTCGCGGGCTAGCGTTACCTGTCAGTTCATTTTTTGTTTCTTTGAAGTCAGGAACATAAAGCCAATAAGGTTTATTTAACATATTTTTTATATCAGCAATCTTCCAATACCGGTTACCTGTTTCACCCATCATTTCCATTGGAGACCAATTGGTTTCATAAAATCTGAAGCCATATTTAGGGCTACCAATAAAGATGGATGGGGCATGTATATTCTGCGCAGTTGACCAATCCGCCGGATCCTCAAACCCATACCGGTCTGCGAACATGCGCGCGTTCCACTTGGGCACCCGTCTCATCTGGTAAATGCCTTCCACCTTTTCCACTTTCCGGAAAACGTATTCCCCCGCTTCCGTCTCGCAAAGATGCTTGAAGTAGGCCAGCCCGGTTTGCCTGCGGTTGGACAGAAGATGGCGCATGAAATCAAATGGCACCGGTTTGGGCAGGCTCTCGGGCAGTTTCAGGCTGTGGGCGTATTCATAGGCGGCCAGATCACGCGGCTCCGTCGGTTTGTCCCAGTCACGCCATTGCCCAGGCCCCCATTTCCAGCCCTTGGGCATGGAGGACTTCCCATTGCTCAAAACGAATACCAGCCATTCCCTTCCAGCTGGCGTGCCCAGCAGCAGCACTGCGGCCACTAGCAGCGTCCATTTGCCAAAGCAGCGCGATTGGCTTTGCTCCTTGCAGGAAAGTCGACCCAGAAAGCGGGGCAGCTTGAAAGTCATATCAACAAAAGCAGAGGATAAAAATACGGGCGCCTTTACCGCATATTCATAAAGCGACAGGTTTAATGCTGCTCCTGAAAACCAGGTCAGTATTGGCCTCTGGCCCGGAGAGGCTTTCGCCGCACTCCGCCTAACAAAGAGCGTTGTCAGCTTCAGCTTGCTCCGACTCCAACAGCGCCAGATTGCCGCACGAATAATGATTTGCTTTTGGCTCGGACGGCTTTGTATGCCTTGCTTCAATCTTTGTCTATCCGTGGCGTCCGGATGAGTTGCGTACTTTTTCCGGTTTTCAGGTTTTTTGTCCAGCTTCCGGAGGCATGCTTTTCCCCGCCGCGCTTGAAAAGCCTGCGCCCAGCCCAACATGCCGGGCGGATGTTCCCTTCCTTCATTTCCGAAAAGAACCATGAATCAGAACCCTGAAAACGGCCTGCCGCGCGAAATGCTGCCTGAAGAGCTGGAAGCCGCGCAGGCAGCCAATGAGGCTGATGCGCTGGCGCAGCTGGAAAACCTGCAAGCCGAGCTGGCGGCCTTGCAGGCTAAAAACGCCGAGCTGGCTGACCAGGCCCTGCGCGCGCAGGCCGAGGCGCAAAACGCCCGCCGCCGGGCCGAAGAAGAAATTGCCAAAGGCCGCAAGTTCGCCATTGAAGGCTTTGCTGCAAGCCTGCTGCCCGTGCTGGACAGCCTGGAGGCGGCGCTGGCTGTGGAAAACGCCAGCAGCGAGCAGCTGCGCGAAGGCACCGAGGCCACGCTGCGCCAGCTTTTGAGCGCGCTGGAGCGCAACAAGGTGCTGCCCGTGGCGCCGGAGCCGGGCAGCGCCTTCAATCCGGAGCAGCAGCAGGCCATCAGCATGGTGCCCTCCGATCTGCCCGCCAATACCGTGGCGGGCCTGCTGCAAAAAGGCTACGTGATCGCTGACCGCGTTTTGCGCCCCGCACTGGTGACAGTGGCCGCGCCCCAATAGAGGCCAGGCAGGGATTAACGGCCAGAGCGGAAGCGTCCGTAAAAACGCGGCCTTGCGCGAAATGGGCTGCACAGGCCGGACGGCCCCTTGAATTCGCCGCCCTCATCCGCAACTGGGCCGCATCCAGACATTTTCCGAAAGACATTTACAGGAGAAACCAACATGGGAAAAATCATTGGCATCGACTTGGGCACGACCAATTCCTGCGTTTCCGTCATGGAAGGCAGCTCACCCAAGGTGATTGAAAACGCCGAAGGCGCGCGCACCACGCCTTCCATCGTGGCCTACAAGGACGATGGCGAAATCCTCGTGGGCACGACGGCCAAGCGCCAGGCCGTGACCAACCCGAAAAACACCATTTACGCCGTCAAGCGCCTGATTGGCCGCAAGTTCGACGAAAAAGAGGTGCAAAAAGACATTCACCTGATGCCCTACCAGATCGTCAAGGCCGACAACGGCGATGCCTGGGTGGAAGTGCGCGGCCAAAAACTCGCGCCGCAGCAAATCAGCGCCGAAATCCTGCGCAAGATGAAAAAGACGGCGGAGGACTACCTGGGCGAGCCGGTGACGGAAGCCGTCATCACCGTGCCCGCCTACTTCAACGACAGCCAGCGCCAGGCCACCAAGGACGCAGGCCGCATCGCCGGGCTGGAAGTCAAGCGCATCATCAACGAGCCGACGGCGGCCGCGCTGGCCTTTGGCCTGGACAAGCAGGAAAAGGGCGACCGCCGCATTGCCGTGTATGACCTGGGCGGCGGCACCTTCGACATCTCCATCATCGAAATCGCTGATGTCGATGGCGAAAAGCAGTTTGAAGTGCTCTCCACCAACGGCGACACCTTCCTGGGCGGCGAAGACTTCGACCAGCGCATCATCGACTACATCATTGGCGAATTCAAGAAAGAGCAAGGCGTCGATCTCAAAAGCGACGTGCTGGCCCTTCAGCGCCTGAAAGAAGCCGCCGAAAAAGCCAAGATCGAACTCTCCAGCAGCCAGTCCACCGACATCAACCTGCCCTACATCACGGCAGACGCCAGCGGCCCGAAGCACCTGAACGTCAAGCTCACGCGCGCCAAGCTCGAAGCCCTGGTGGAAGACCTGATCGAGCGCTCCATCGAACCCTGCCGCATCGCCATCAAGGACGCTGGCATTTCCGTGGGCGAAATCAACGACGTCATCCTCGTGGGCGGCCAAACGCGCATGCCCAAAGTGCAAGACAAGGTGAAAGAGTTCTTCGGCAAGGAGCCGCGCAAGGACGTCAACCCCGACGAAGCCGTGGCCGTGGGTGCCGCCATTCAGGGCCAGGTGCTCTCCGGCGACCGCAAAGACGTGCTGCTGCTTGACGTCACGCCTCTTTCCCTGGGCATTGAAACCCTGGGCGGCGTGATGACCAAGATGATCACCAAGAACACGACCATCCCGACCAAGCACGCGCAGACCTTCTCCACGGCCGACGACAACCAGCCTGCCGTGACCATCAAAGTCTTCCAGGGCGAGCGCGAGATGGCCAGCGGCAACAAACTGCTGGGCGAATTCAATCTGGAAGGCATTCCGCCCGCGCCGCGCGGCCTGCCGCAAATTGAAGTCACCTTCGACATTGACGCCAACGGCATCCTGCACGTCAGCGCCAAAGACAAAGGCACCGGCAAGGAAAACACCATCACCATCAAGGCCAACTCGGGCCTGTCGGAAGCCGAAATCCAGCAAATGGTCAAAGACGCCGAACTCAACGCCGCCGAAGACAAGAAAAAGCTGGAAATCGTGCAATCGCGCAACCAGGGCGACGCCGCCTTGCACACCGTGCGCAAGAGCCTGGCCGAGCACGGCGACAAGCTCGAGGCGGCCGAGAAAGAAAAAATCGAAGCCGCCGCCAAAGAGCTGGAAGAAGCCCTCAAGGGCGACGACAAGGCCGCCATCGACAGCAAGACCGAAGCCCTGATGGCCGCTGGTCAGAAGCTGGGCGAGAAGATGTACGCCGACGCCCAGGCCGCTGCGGCTGCCGCAAACGCGGCGGGCGCAGCCCCCGGCGGCGCATCGTCCGCCCCGGCTGATGACAACGTGGTGGATGCCGAAGTCAAAGAGGTCAAAAAAGACTGACCCGGCCAGATGACTGACGGCCCGCAGGCGCTTGCGTACATTGAAACGCGCCCGCAGCAAAGCCTCGATCGCGCCCGCGCCCATCGAGGCTTTTGCTTTGTAAGAACCTGTTCAGAGTCTGGCCGTGAGGAGGCGAAAACGCGAATCGGGATGGGCTGCAAACCGCAGACGGGCTTCGTGGCCCGGCGAGGATTTGCAGCGCCGCAGAGCGCTTCAAGGCCGCATTTTTCGCACCTGCGGGCAGAAACCTTGAACCGATTCCAAGACTGCCGCCGCTTTCCCGCCGCCGCTTTCCTTTCCCCCTGCCAATGAAATTGAGGTCCTGTTCATGGCGACCAAACGCGACTACTACGAAATCCTGGGCGTGCCCCGCAACGCCAGCGAAGATGAAATCAAGAAGGCTTACCGCAAGCTCTCTTCCAAATACCACCCGGACCGCCACCAGGGCGACGAAGCCAAAGCCGCCGCCGAAGCCAAGTTCAAGGAAGGCAAAGAGGCCTACGAAATCCTGTCTGACGCGCAAAAACGCGCCGCCTACGACCAGTACGGCCACGCGGGCGTGGACCCGAACATGCGCGGCGGCCCTGAAGGCTTTGGCGGCGACTTCGCCGAAGCCTTTGGCGGCATCTTTGGCGACATCTTCGGCGCGGCCGGCATGGCTGGCGGCGCGCGGCGCAGCGGGCGGCAAATCTACCGTGGCGCCGACCTGAACTACGCCATCGAAATCACCCTGGAAGAAGCCGCTGCCGGCAAAGACGAATCCATCCGCGTGCCCAGCTGGGATGAATGCCACACCTGTGGCGGCAGCGGCGCGCGCCCCGGCACCAGCGCCAAAACCTGCCCGCACTGCCACGGCCAGGGCGTCATGCAAATGCGCCAGGGCTTTTTCAGCGTGCAGCAAACCTGCCCGCACTGCCGGGGCAGCGGCAAGCTGATCGAAGACCCCTGCTCCACCTGCCACGGCCAGGGCAAGGTCAAAACGCACAAGACGCTGGAAATCAAGATTCCCGCCGGCATCGACGACGGCATGCGCCTGCGCTCCACCGGCAACGGTGAACCCGGCGTGAACGGCGGCCCGCCCGGCGACCTCTACATTGAAGTGCGCGTGAAAAAGCACGACATCTTCGAGCGCGACGGCGACGACCTGCACTGCATCGTGCCCATCAGCTTCCCCACGGCGGCCATCGGCGGCGAAACCGAAGTGCCCACGCTCGAAGGCAAGGCCGTCATCACCATCCCCGAAGGCACGCAAAACGGCAAACAGTTCCGCCTGCGCGGCAAAGGCGTCAAGGGCCTGAACTCCAGCATCAAGGGCGACCTGTACTGCCACGTGCGCGTGGAAACCCCCGTCAAGCTCACCGAGCAGCAGCGCAAGCTCTTTCGCGAACTGCAAGCCTCCCTCCAGCAAGGCGGCAACAAACACTCCCCCGGCGAAGAAAGCTGGACCGACCGGCTCAAGAACTTCTTCGGCGCCTGAACCAGAGGCGCCCGAAAGGGCCACAGAACCTGCTCAAGCCCTGTTTCCGGAAAAAAGAGAGCGGCAAAAGGGCGAGAGCAGCGAACAGCAAATAACCGCGCCAGCCAGGCTGCGCGGTTTTTTGCTCTTCTATTCATAGCGAGATGTCCTAGTGGAATCTGCGCAGAACAGCATTTAAGCCCCCTTGAATTTGCTCCTGTTTCTGATGTCTTCTGGCGGACTGCGGGCGGCTTCAGGAGCGCTTCGAGGGATCAGGCCGCCGCCTTCTGCCGCGCTTCGGCCAGGGCCAGCAGGGCGTGGATGGCGCCGACCACGAGGCTGGAGCCGCCTTTGCGGCCACGGATGATGATCCAGGGCGTTTCGCTGACTTGCGCCAGCAAGTCTTTGGACTCGGCGGCGGAAACAAAGCCGACGGGCATGCCAATGACCAGGGCCGGGCGCGCGCCGTCTTCGCGGATCATGCGCACGATTTCGATGAGGGCCGTGGGGGCGTTGCCAATGGCGAGGATGGCCCCGTCGATCAGGCCCAGGCGCTGCGCCTTGCGCATGGCCTGCACGGCGCGGGTGGTGTCTTCGCGGCGGGCGGCTTCGATCACGTCGTCGTCGTTGATGAATTCGTGCGTGCGCAGGCCGAAGTGCTCCAGCCGGGGGCGCGAGAGGCCCGTGCAAATCATGCCGACATCGGCCACGATGGGCGCGCCGCCGCGCAAGATGGCTTGCAGGCCCGCTTCGGTGGCGCGGGGGTGGAATTCGGTCAGGCCGTTGAATTCAAAGTCGGCATTGGCGTGAATCATGCGGCGCACGATTGGCCACTGATCGGCGGTGTAGGCGTGCGGGCCGGCTTCGGCGTCAATGATGGCGAAGCTGCCGTGCTCGATGCTTTGCCCGGCGCGGGTGAGCTGCTCGGTCACGGTGTTGGCTGGGGTGGCGGTGGTCATGCGTCGGGTCCTTGCGGGTGGTCAGGGGCGTTGCCATCGTGAGGGTGATGGCCGTGGTGATGGCCGTGGCGGCCGTTGCTTTCATGCGGGTGTTCGTGCGGATGGCCGTGCGCCAGTGCGGGGCGCGGGGCGCTGCCGTCGTGGGGCAGGCAGGGGCGGCCTTCGCGCAAGTCGCTGGCGTAGCGCTCCAGCAGGCTGAAGATTTCAGGCTCCAGGCCAAAGTGCGGCGTACAGGCAAAGCGTATTTGCGGGTACTGGGCGCACAGGTGCTGAACCTGGCGCTGAATGCGCTGCATGAGCACGCCCGTGAACAGGTAATAGGGCAGCACCACGATTTGCCCCATGCCCAGGCGGGCCTGGCGCTGCGCCACGCGCTCCAGCCTGGGCCAGGTCACGCCGGTAAAGGCCAGATCAACCAGCTCGTGCCCCGGCTCGCTTTCGTAGAGCCAGCGCGCCATGCGCGCCATGTCGCCATTGGCATGCATGTCGGAAGAGCCGCGCCCCAGCAGGATGATGCCGGTGGTGGCGGGGTCAGGCATGTCCAGCGTGAGCATGGCCTGCGCCAGCCGCCGCTGCAAAACCTGAAGCACGGGCTGGCAGGCCGACAGGTGCGGAGCGGTCAGGAAAAGCGTGTCCGGGCACTGGCGGCGCGCCTGGGCCACGGCTTCGGGAATGTCGCCGCGCACATGCCCGGCGGCATTGAGGATGAGCGGCAGCACGATCACGCGCGCGGCCTGCCGCCCTGCTTCGAGCAGGGCCGCGTCCAGCGCGGGGCGGCCAAATTCGATGAAGCCGCACTCAATGCGCCAATCGGGGTGGCGCAGCCGCCACTGGGCGACGAAATCACGCACTTCCTGGTTGCCCGCCTCTTCGCGCGAGCCGTGGCCGACCACGAGGATGAGATCGCCATGCGCGTGAGAAAAAGAAGATGCAGCCGTCATGCGCTGGCCTTTCTGAAACGGTGGGTGAAAGCGGGGTCATACAGGCGCGAATGCGCCAGATCGGGCCAGTGCAGCGCGCCCAGCGCGGGGCTGGCCACGATCATGGCTTGCGAGACGATGCCCGCCTGGCGGCAGCGCTCCTTGATATCGGCCAGCGTGCCGCGCACGATGCGCTCTTGCTGCGCCCAGCTGGCCTTGTGCACCACCAGCATGGGCGCGTCTTCCGCCCAGCCGGCCTGCCGCAAGGCGGCCTGCACCTTGTGCAGCAAGGTGATGGACAAAAAAATGCACAGCGTGCAGCGGTGCGCGGCCAGCGCCGCCAGGTCTTCGCCTTCCGGCATGGGCGTGCGGCCCGCCACACGGGTGAGCACCACGGTCTGCGTAACTTCGGGCAGCGTCAGCGACTCACCCGCCGCCGCCACGGCCGCCATGGCCGACGACACGCCGGGCACCACTGCCCACTCGATGCCCGCCGCGCTCAAAGGCCGGGCCATTTCAATCAGCGCGCCATACAGCGCCGGATCGCCCGTTTGCAGCCGCACCACGGTGGCGTGGCGGCGCGCCTGCTGGGTCAGCCAATCGGTCATCTCCTGCAAGGCCATGCGGCTGGAATCGCGCACCTCGCAGCCCGCCGGGGCAAAGCGCGTCACGGCCTCGTTCACCAGCGAACCGGCAAACAGCACCGCGCCCGCTTGCGCCAGCAGGCGCTGGCCTTTGAGGGTGATGAGTTCCGGATCGCCCGGCCCCGCGCCGACGAACCAGACTTTGCCGCGCGCGCCAGGCGCAGCCGGGGGGATGTGCATGCAAAAAACTCCGTCAGAAACCAATGGCGGACGGCAAAAGGCCAGCGCTCCGCCATGCCCGCAAACAGCGGCGGATGCTACCTGCTGCCCAGGCTCAGAGAAGGCAAGACAAACAAACTGCAAGCTTTCTCGCGGCTGATGTTGCCCGGATCACTTTCCTTTCTGATCCCATGAGCTTCTCATTTCCCGGAAGAGACTCCGAGCAGGTTCTGATGAGGCGGACGCGGACAGCTATGATTTTGATAGCCGCTTTGCTTCCATCGCCTTTCCATCCGTCTTTCCTCTGCCATGCCCGCTGCCTGCACCCTGCCTTTGATCGCCCTGGCCGGCCCCACGGCCAGCGGCAAGACGGGCGTGGCCGTGGCGCTGGCGCACTGGCTGGCCGCGCGCGGGCAGGCGGCGGAAATCATCAGCGTGGATTCGGCGCTGGTGTATCGCGGCATGGATATTGGCACCGCCAAGCCCACGTTGGCCGAGCGCGGCGGCGTGCCGCACCACTTGCTGGACGTGCGCGATCCGCTGCACGCCTACAGCGCGGCCGACTTCACGCGCGATGCCACGGCGCTGATGGCCGACATCCGCGCACGCGGCGCGCTGCCGTTGCTGGCTGGCGGCACCATGCTTTATTTCAAGGCGCTGGCCGAAGGGCTGCACCACATGCCTGCCGCGCAGCAAGACATTCGCCGCCAGATTGAGGCCGAGGCCGCCGAACGCGGCTGGCCCGCGTTGCACGCCGAACTGGCGCGGGTGGATGCGGCTACGGCAGCCCGCCTGGCCCCGGCAGACAGCCAGCGCATCCAGCGCGCGCTGGAGGTGTGGCGCGCCACGGGGCGGCCCCTATCCAGCTTTCACGCTCAGGCGCGCCGCGCGCCTGGGCCTGATGATGGCGGGCCGACAGACGCGCTGGGCTACAGCCAGGAGCGCCTGTTTTCGCTGGAGCCAGCCGATCGCGCCTGGCTGCACGCGCGCATTGCCGCGCGGTTTGAGGCCATGCTGCAAAACGGCTTTGTGGACGAAGTGCGGGCGCTGCGCCAAAGAGGCGATTTGCATGCCGGTTTGCCCGCCATGCGCTGCGTGGGCTACCGCCAGGCCTGGCAGGCGCTGGAAGAAAACTGGCCACTGGCCGAACTGCGCGAAAAAGGCATCGCCGCCACGCGCCAGCTCGCCAAACGGCAACTGACCTGGCTGCGCGGCATGCCCCGCCGCCAGGCGATTGCCACGGGCGAGGGCCAGACGCCGCAGCAGCTGGCGCAGGCCATCGCGGCAGCCTGGGCGCGGCAGGCGCGGGACGGGTAGCGCGCCAGCGGCAAGGCCAGCAGGCCGCTTGCTGGCAGATCAATCGTCAGCCAATGGGGCTGGCTGCGGCTCGTCTGGCGGCAAAGGCTTGGCGGGCATTGCGCAAAAGGGCGCTTCCTATAATTTCAATTTCCACCCCGGCGAAGGCCCGCCGCCTTCGCATCTCACCCCGACATGACCAAATTCGTCTTCGTCACCGGCGGCGTGGTGTCGTCCCTGGGCAAGGGCATCGCCGCCGCCTCGCTGGCCGCCATTCTTGAATCGCGCGGCCTCAAAGTCACCCTCATCAAGCTCGATCCCTACATCAACGTCGATCCGGGCACCATGAGTCCCTTCCAGCACGGCGAAGTGTTCGTCACCGACGACGGCGCCGAAACCGACCTGGACCTGGGCCACTACGAACGCTTCATCGAAACGCGCATGAAGCAGGCCAACAACTTCACCACGGGCCGCATCTACCAAAGCGTGCTCGAAAAAGAGCGCCGGGGCGACTACCTGGGCAAAACCGTGCAGGTCATCCCGCATGTGACCAACGAAATCCAGGAATTCATCAAACGCGGCGCGGGCATCGGCACGCCTGACGCCGTGCAAGTGGCCATCTGCGAAATCGGCGGCACCGTGGGCGACATCGAGTCGCTGCCTTTTCTGGAAGCCGTGCGCCAGCTCAGCCTCAAGCTCGGCCCCAACAACAGCGCCTTCGTGCACCTGAGCTACCTGCCGTGGATCGCCGCCGCAGGCGAGCTGAAAACCAAGCCCACGCAGCACACCGTGCAAAAACTGCGCGAAATCGGCATCCAGCCCGACGCCCTGCTCTGCCGCGCCGACCGCGCCATTCCGCAGGACGAAAAAGAAAAAATCTCGCTCTTTACCAACGTGCCGCTCTGGGGCGTGATCTCCATGCCCGATGTGGACACCATCTACAAAGTGCCCCGCCTGCTGCACGAGCAGGGTCTGGACGGCCTGATCTGCGACAAGCTGCGCCTGAACACCCGCCCCGCCAACTTGCAGCGCTGGGACAGCCTGGTTCACAAAATCAACCACCCCAAAGGCAGCGTGCGCATCGCCATGGTGGGCAAATACGTCGATCTCTCCGACAGCTACAAATCGGTGAACGAGGCGCTGCGCCACGCCGGCCTGGTCAATGGCGTGCAGGTGCAAATCAGCTACATCGACTCCGAAACCCTCACCGCCCAAACCGTGGCCGAGCGCCTGGCCGGGTTTGACGGCGTGCTCGTGCCCGGCGGCTTCGGCTCGCGCGGCGTGGAAGGCAAGATTTGCGCCGCCCGCTACGCGCGCGAAAGCAAAACGCCCTACCTGGGCATTTGCCTGGGCATGCAAGTGGCCACCATCGAATACGCCCGCCACAAAGCCGGACTGAAAAACGCCAACAGCACCGAATTTGACGCGCACACGCCCGAACCCGTCATCGCCCTCATCGACGAATGGGAAGACGCCGACGGCAGCATCCAAAAACGCGACGCGCAGTCTGACCTGGGCGGCACCATGCGCTTGGGCGCGCAAACCTCTGACGTGCAGCCCGGCACCCTCGCCCACCAGATTTACGGCGACACCGTCACCGAACGCCACCGCCACCGCTACGAGGCCAACACCAAATACCTGGACAAGCTGCGCGAAGCGGGCCTGGTCATCTCCGCCCTCACCCAGCGCGAGCACCTCACCGAAATCATCGAGCTGCCCCAAAGCGAGCACCCCTGGTTCATCGGCGTGCAGTTCCACCCCGAATTCAAAAGCACCCCCTGGGCCGGTCATCCGCTCTTCAACGCTTTCATCCGCGCCGCCATGCAGCGGCACGGCCAGACTGCCTGAGAGCCTTGTTCAAAGAAGCACGTTCCTAGGCACGAAAAGCGCGAACCTGGGCGGCCTGCGGCCTTGCAAACGCCTTGATGGGCAGCAAAGCGCCACAAAGGCCCGTCTGCAGTTTGCGCCTTGCTCTTCCCGCATTCCTCTGCGCATCCACGAGCAAGAGCAGCGTTTGAAGTGCCGCGCTCCAATCTCTTGCGGGCCGCGCCAGCTGATTTTTTAAAGCCTGCTCCAGCGGCTAAGGCCTTGTGCATTGACTTCAAACCAGATTTGGATGCTCTTGCGTGTGCCTATCAACAAGAGGTGGATGCGCTCAAGCCATTCACAGCTGATATCGCTTGGGTCCTTTTTCTTTCTTGTCTTCCCAGCTTTTTATTTCTCGGGGAACCTTTGAATAGGCCCTGGGGGAAGGAAATTTCACACAGATTTGACGATTAATTAGCTCTCGAATTAATAGCATGATGTCCTAGTAAAACCGGCGCAACAGCCATTTTTCACCTTCTGGATTTGCTCCTCTTTTTTAATCAGCAGGGCTACTGCCGCAGTCAGCGCCTGTTTGCAGACCGGCCGCGCGTTTGGCTGCATTTGTCATGTTTAGCCGCGCTGGGTGTTTGATATCCGTTTGGCATGCAACGCCAAGGCCGGTCTGAAAAAGCGGCTCAAAGCAGGTTTTGCGCGCCGGGCTGGCTGCAAGCGCTGGTGCGGCCTGCCCGGGCTGCTACCATTTTTTGCATGAAAAACAGCCCTTTGTCCGCCTTCCTGGCCCGTTCGCTCGTCTCTTGCCTAGCTCTTTCATCCGCCCTGCTGGCCATCCCGGCCAGCGCCGCGCCTGATGAAGAAGCGCCGCCTGAATTGAGCGAAGCCGAATTCCAGCGCTGCCTGCGTCAGTTGCAGGCCGCGCCTGCCTTCAAGGGCATCAGCGCGCAGACTTTCGAGCGCTACGCCCTTTCCCTCACGCCCGATGCCACGGTGCTGCCGCTGCTCAAGCGCCAGCCCGAATTCACCCTGCCGCCTTGGGACTACATCGCCATGCTGGTGGATGCCGAGCGTCTGGCTGATGGCCGCGCCGCCGCCGGGCGCTGGCAGGCCGAGCTGGCGCAAATCGCCAGCCAAAGCGGCGTGCCCGCGCCCGTCATCCTGGGCGTGTGGGGCGTGGAGAGCAACTTCGGCCAAAACCTGGGCGGGCGGCCCCTGCTGCGCTCGCTGGGCACGCTTTCATGCTTTGGGCGGCGGCAGGAGTACTTTCGCAGCGAATTCGCCGCCGCCCTGCGCATCGTGCAGGAAGGGCACATCGCCGCCGACCGGCTGAATGGCTCCTGGGCGGGCGCCTTCGGCCACACGCAGTTCATGCCCAGCACCTTCTTGCGCAGCGCGGTGGACTTTGACGGCGATGGCCGGCGCGATCTCATGGACAGCGTGCCCGACGCTCTCGCTTCCACCGCGCGCTTTCTGAAAAACGCGGGCTGGCGCAGCGGCCAGCCCTGGGGCTACGAGGTGCGTCTGCCCCCCGGCTACGACGCCAGCCGCTACAGCCGCAAGACGCAGCGCTCCATAGCCGAATGGGCGCAAGACGGCCTGACCCTGCCCGACGGCAGCCCCCTGCCTTTCACGCTGGCGAAGGCTGGCCTCATTCAGCCCGCGCGCAAGCAAGGCGGCGGCCCGGCCTTTCTCGTCGGCGGCAATTTCAACGCGCTCTACAGCTACAACGCCAGCGAGAACTACGCCCTGTCCATCGCCCGCCTGGCCGATCTGTTAGCCCAGCCGCAAACGCCTGCTGATGACGCCCTGGCCAGCTTCGCCACCCCTTGGCCCACGGAGGACCCGGGCCTGACGCGCGCGCAAAACCGCGAGCTGCAAACCCTGCTGCTGGCGCGCGGCCACGCCATTGGCAGCGCCGATGGCCGCATCGGCCCGCAAACGCGCGAGGCCATTCGCGCCGAGCAGGCCCGCCTGGGCCAGCCCGTCACGGGGCGGGCGGGGCAAAAGCTCCTGCGCGCGCTGCAAGCGCCGTAATCACAGCCTGGCCATGAGGGCGGCGAATCGGGATGGGCGGCCAGGCGCAAGCCGCCCGAGTCCAGCGCTGTTCGCGCCCACGGGCAGATTGCAGACAAGCGCTCACGCTGGCCGGGTTTGGCAGCGGGGGTCGAGCGCGTCGCGCAAGCCGTCGCCCAGCAGGTTCAGGCCCAGCACGGTCAGCGCAATGGCCAGGCCGGGCCAGACGGCCAGCAGCGGCGCGTCGAACATGAGCGATTGCGCTTCGGCCAGCATGCGGCCCCAGCTGGGCTGCGGCGGCTGCACGCCCAGGCCCAGGTAAGACAGGGCCGCTTCAGCCAACACGGCGGTGGCAAAGCGCGAAGTGGCCTGCACCGTCAGCGGCGCGGCAATGTTGGGCAGCACGTGCCGCCAGGTGATGGCCCACGGCCCCAGCCCCAGGGCGCGGGCGGCGCGCGTGTATTCGCGCGCCCAGGCCTGGCTGGCGGCGGCGTGGGTCACGCGGGCAAAGGCCGGTATGCCGTAAATGCCCACGGCCAAAACCACCACGCCCAGCCCCGGCCCCCGGATGGCGGCCAGCATGATGGCCGTGAGAATGGCCGGAAAGGCAAAGGCAAAGTCAGCCACGCGCATGATGGCCTGCTCCACCCAGCCGCGCAGGGCCGCCGCCAGCAGCCCCAGCGCCGCGCCCGCCGCCAGCCCCAGCGCCACGGCCAGCGCAGCGGCGGCCAAAGA
Source organism: Ottowia cancrivicina (assembly GCF_029813755.1). Taxonomy (NCBI): domain Bacteria; kingdom Pseudomonadati; phylum Pseudomonadota; class Betaproteobacteria; order Burkholderiales; family Comamonadaceae; genus Ottowia; species Ottowia cancrivicina. Next base: position 18,768 of record NZ_JARVII010000032.1, read on the forward strand.
AGCGCGCGCGCCCGCCAGCAGCAGCGCGGCCACGTCGCGCCCATAGGCGTCGGTGCCCAGCCAGTGCGCCGTACTGGGCGGCAGCAGCTTGTGGTTCATGTCCACCGCGTCAATGGGCCAGGGCAGCCACACCAGCGACAGCAGGGCCGCCAGCAGCGCCAGCAAAGTCAGCGCGCCGCCTGCCAGCAGCGTGGGCGGCAAGGCGTGCAAAGAAAAAGAAAAGCGCTTCATGGCGCACGCAGCCTTCGCGCGTGGGTCAGGCGCGGGTCAATCAGGGCGTGCAACGCATCCACCGCCAGGTTGATCAGCGCCACCATGCCCGCCAGCAGCATCACGCAATTGCGCACCACGGCCAAATCGCGATTGGCAATGCCCTGAAACACCAGCCGCCCCAGGCCCGGCAGGTAAAACACGTTTTCCACCACCACGGCGCCCGCCAGCAGCTCGGCAAACTGCATGGCCGCCACCGTGACCACGGGCACCAGCGCGTTGCGCAGCGCATGCCGCATGAGCACGGCATGCCGCCCCAGCCCCTTGGCGCGGGCCGTGCGCACGTAGTCTTCGCGCAGCGTCTCCAGCAATGATGAGCGCACAAAGCGCGCCAGCACCGCCGCCTGCACCGCCGCCAGCGCCAGCGCGGGCAGCAGCAGCGCGCGCAGCCCCGCCAGCAGGCCGCTGAACCAGCCTTCGTCAAAAAACCAGCCCTCAAAGCCCCCGGCGGCAAACCATTGCAGCCGCACGGCAAACAGCAGCACCAGCAGCATGCCCAGCCAAAAACCGGGCACGGCCATGCCCGCTTGCGAAAGCGTCATCAGCGCCCAATCGCTCCAGCGCCCGTGGCGCGCCGCCGCCCACAGCCCCGCGCCCAGCGCCAGCGCGCAAGCCAGCAGCATGGCCATCAGCGCCAGCGGAGCCGTCACTTGCAGCCGCTCGGCCACCAGCTCGGCCACGGGCGTGCCATAGGCATAAGACAGCCCCATGTCGCCGCGCAGCAGCCCGCCCATCCACTGCAAATAGCGGGCGGGCGCGGGCGCATCCAGCCCCAGCTCGGCCGCCTTGGCGGCCACGGCGGCCGGATCGGCATCCGGCCCCATCAGCACCTGGGCGGCATTGCCCGGCAACACCTCCAGCACGGCAAACACCACCACACTGGCCGCCAGCAGCGTAGCCAGCGTGACCAGCAAGCGCTTGATGAGATAGAAAGTCATGCCGCGAAAAACACGTGGGAAGGCATTTGCACAGAGAACCTGCGCAAAGGGCGGGGATTATCGGCATCCGGATAATCCGCAGCGCTTACCCCCAACCCTTCAAAGCAAACGCGCGCGCCATGGCCCTCCTCATCACGGACGAATGCATCAACTGCGACGTATGCCAGCCCGAATGCCCCAACGGCGCCATCACGCCCGGCGCGCAAATCTACGAAATCGACCCCCACAAATGCACCGAATGCGTGGGCCACTTTGACGAACCGCAATGCCGCCAGGTCTGCCCCGTGGACTGCATCCCGCTGGACCCCAACCATGTGGAAGACCAGGCCACGCTCTGGGCCAAATACAGGCGGCTGATGCTGGCCAAGGCTTGAGCGGAAAACAGGCTTTCAAAACAGGGGTTTGTTTCGCTCTGCTATTCATAGCATGATGTCCTAGTGGAACGTGCGCGAAAGCCGTTTTCAGCCCCTTCAAATTTGCTCCTGACTTTGATGCGGCAACGCCTCATCCCGCCACAGCCAGCCTCTGCCCATCACGAACGCCCAACCGAAGCCTCTCATGCCCAATCAGGACTACACGGAAAGCACGCAGGACCTGGCCGTCAAGACAGCGGGAGGGCGCGCAGTCATCAACCGCACCTGGAGCTGGGGCCGGTGGTACCTAAACGACGCATGGGCAGACCTGAGCCTGAGAAGCGCGCCCTGCATGAGCGCCTCACCCGGGCAAGCTGTGCCCATCATCGCCATCGGGCGGGCTGACCGCATCTACAAGAGAGTCACGGCCGCGACGCTGGCGGCAGCGCAAGCGCAGGAGGAAGCGGCAGCAGCGCCATTGCACCCATGTCCGGTCCGTGCGGCCATGCCTCGGCGCTCAACCGCCCAAGCCTGATCGCCCGGGTGCACAGCCTCACTGACGAAGCGGGGCGCAAAACCGAATACGAAGTCGGCTACGAACACATCCGTCGCGAATACCGCATTGCCGTCAGCCTGCCCGGCGGCGCGCAGCAACATATGACGCCTTGGCTCGTCTCATAAAAACCACCGACGCATTAGGCTGTGTCACCCGGCAAAGCTGGGACGCACATGGGCGCCTGCTCAGCGTCACCGATGCGCTGTGCCATCGCCACACCTATGAATACGACAAGGCGGGCCGCCTCATCAAGGAAACCCGCGCCCCTTGGGCGGCGCCAACACCTACGCCTACGACAAAGCCGGGGGGCTCACTCAGAGAGTAGATGCAGGCGGCAACACCCGCTACTACGCCCTTTGAGCGCAACCCGGGCGTAAAAACACAAGTGAGCTACACGACGCAAGGGCACACGAAAAAGGAAAGCAACGTGCTGGAAAGCAAAGAGTACGAATACAACGCAGCCGAAAGGCTGATCCGGTATGCCAGCACAGAGCAAGGCCAAAGCGGGCCGCAAATCGAAGCCAGCTACCGGCATGATCCCTTTGGGCGAAGGATTGCCAAGACCGTCAGGCAAGGGCAAAACACCAGAACCACCCACTACATCTACAGCGAACAGGGCCTGATGGCCGAGGCCGATGAAAAGGAGCAAATGACCAAAGCCTACGGTTTCAACCCGGTAGCGGCACAACTGGGCCTATTCACGCAAGCATGAATGCTCACGAATATGATGAGAAGTATAATGTAACGGATGATGGAAATTGCCTAGAGCCAATTGGAAATGGAGATTTATTCAATAAGGGAACGTGTTATGGAAGTTTGGTCTGCAATACTGGAGAATTTCATGGATCCTGTAGTTTGCATTTTATGTGCGTGATCGATATCATAACCCTTGGGATTATTTTAGTCTCTTGGAAAAAATTGGAACATCGTACGAGACGGGTACACCTTATTGTATTCATGCAGACTGGTTTAAGACTAAATATTGGTAGGTAAAATAATTGGTGGCAATATGTCTGTAGCCATGAGATTGACGCTGCTATATATTGTTAGCAGGATGTTTATTACATTTATACTTTTGGTGTTGTCTGGATATGCAAAAAGAAACTTAATGTATGATACTGCATTTTTTGGAGTGACGGGGACAGCAGTAATGATGCCCTGCATTGTATTACTCTGCTTCATCATGAAGATGTTTGGAATGAACTGGAAAGAAGGTCTCAGATATTGTATTATTGCTTCTCTTGCCGTTTATTTTCTAATGAATATAATCATATTATCATATTTTAAAAATGACTATTTTCTATTGGCCATGTTTTATGGGTTTAAAAATGAAGCATTAATCGTCATTTTATTGTGTATTGTTTATATGTTTATAAAATGGATGATGAATATATGTATTAAATGAAGTATCTGGTTTAATGAATTAATTTGTCTGGCATGTCAGCACTGATTGAAATTTAGACATGGTACAAATTGGAGCAACTCCCGGCATGATCTGTTTGGCAGAAGAATTGCCAAGACCGTCAAACAGGGCGGCCAGACAAAGACCACTTACGATATCTACAGCGAACAGGGCCTGATGGCCAAGGCCGATGGGAAGGGGCAAATGACCAAGGCCTATGGCTTCAACCCGCTAGCGGCCCAGCAGGGCCTATGGAGCACCGACCCGGTGTGGCAAGCCGAAACGCCAGGCGGCAGCCTGACAGATCCAAAGGCGCGCTATGACTGGCTGCACACGGACCACTTGGGAACGCCCATATTGGCGACGACAAAAGAAGGGCAAGTGAGCTGGAAGGCCATCGCAGAGAGCTTTGGTTCAACGCAAATCATTGAGCAGGACATAGAGGTGAACCTGAGATTCCCGGGGCAGTATTACGACCAGGAAACGCAGACGCATGACAACTTTCACAGGGATTACAGGCCGAATGCGGGGAGGTATTTGCAGGAGGATCCGATTGGGTTGGAAGGGGGAATCAACCTGTTTTCTTATGTGAATAACAACCCCTTGCTGCTGATTGACAGCTTTGGATTAAAGGGAAAAGCCAAGGCGAAGGCAGACCCCTGCCCGACATGTGATGCACAGCTGCCTGAATCGCCCGTCAAGGAAGTGGCATTGACCTGTTTTGCGGAAGCCAGCTATGACTGCGATGAAGGAGACAAGGAAAAAAGAGCCATTACGGATGTGATTTATAACAGGGTTAATGCAAATGAACAAATGTGGGGGTATAATACAGTGATAGGTGTTCTATCCAAGAAAGGCCAGTTTATTGGTTACAAGAGCCCCCAATATAGGAAAGCCGAGGAAAATTCATCCAAACTGGCTGACAAAGAATGTCAAAAGCTGAAAGATTGTATTGATGCGGCGTTGGCTTCTTCAAGAAAAGTGCAGTATGAATACGATGGATTTAATCAGAGTAAGGGAGCGGGAAGGACAAAGATATGCGTGCATTATTTCAGGATTGAAAAGGCTAAAAAGTGATTTTAAGGATCATCTTATGTATTGCGCTACTTTTCGTTGTGGAGGCTCACGCGCGTGAGTGTCTGTCTAAAAACGAAATCAAAAAAGCGGTCGAGCAATCTTTCTATTCGTTGTATCGTTGGCAGAGCTATTGGTATGGATATTATTATGATATTGATTTGGAGTCGCGTATCAGGCGTAATGGGCGCATGATTGTTGATTTTTATAAAGAAGATTTTTTGCATGGCTTTTGCAATCATGAAGGAAAAAATGATCAATTTATACAATTTACAGCTTACCTGAAAGGTGTTGATCTAATATATACAGGAGAAATGCTAGACGGAAAAGCCAATATGCTGGCTACATTTGGCGATGCAAGTGAAAAGGCGGGAGAGGCTTGGCACGATTTCAACCGGGAAAATGGCTATCGGTTGAACATCAAGTTGCATGCTAGATTGCTAAAATCCACATTTCCAATAATCGTTCCAGAAGAAAAACTGTATAAATATATACAGAAGTCTGTCTTGTTGTCTGAATATAGACATTTATTCAGGAATGGAATTGTTGTTGGCACTCCCAGAAAGAATGATACAGCCTTGCTGATTGCGAGCAGGGATTTTGAAAACTTGTTCTTATTGGATTTTCTTCCATTTGATGCAAAAAGGAGAGGGCAGCACGGGCGCATAGCCTCGTGGTATATATATGTGTATACGGAAAATCTATCTACTGATGCCGAAAAAGAAGAAAAAATAGACAAGATCGAGAAACACGTCAAGAACCGGCTTCGCAATGATCATTTTGTGATTGATTGCGACGAGTGCTAACTGGTATATTGGCTTTTGATGGTGTTTTTATGAAAATGGTTTTCACGCTTATTTTAGGACTGGCATTGCTGTTTCCTGCTGGAGCGCAGGCTGGAGAATGCTTGTCCAGAAACGAAATCAGAAAGATGATTGAACAATCTTTCTATTCGTTGTATCGTTGGCAGAGCTATTGGTATGGATATTATTATGATATTGATTTGGAGTCGCGTATCAGACGTGATGGACGCATGGTCATTGATTTCCTTTCTTTAAAAAGAGAGTCGCCACACAGGTTTTGTGTGAGCAGGGAAAATGGTGTGCTTACACAGTTTAGTGCCTATGTGAGAGGCGTAGACATGATATACACGGGCAAAATATTGAACGGAAAAGCCGACATGATGGCTACATTTGGCGATGCAAGCGAGAAGGCGGGAGAGGCTTGGCATGATTTTAATCGGGAAATTGGCTATCAATTAAATGTCAAGTTGCGTGCCGGATTGCTGAAATCCACATCTCCAAGAATCATTCCTGATGAGAAGTTGCTTAATTACATAAGAAGATCCGTCATATTGAATAAACGCAGGAATCTATTCAAAGAAGGAATTGTTATCGGCGCCCCCAGAAAGGATGATGCATTATTGTTAATCGCGAGCAGGGATTTTGAAAATATATTTTTGCTGGATCTTCTTCCATTTGACAGGGACAAGGAAGGGCAGCATGGTGAGGTATATGCATGGAATGTGTATATATACACGGAAAATCTATCTAATGATGCCGAAAAAGAAGAAAAAATAGACAAGATCGAGAAACACGTCAAGAACCGGCTTCGCAATGATCATTTTTTGATTGATTGCGACGAGTGCTAGCTGGTATATTATTTTTTTCTGATGGAGTGTGTCATGAAAATGGTTTTTATGCTTGCTTGGGGAAGGGCATTACTGTTTCCATCCGGAGTGCAAGCCAGAGAATGCCTGCTCAAACATGAAATCAGGAAAATGAATGAATCACACAGCGGCTTGCTATGGGGTCATTCACCGCCGACGGCCAGCTGCAAAGCCAAAGCTGGCCCGACGGCAGCCGCCAGGACTTTGCTTGGGAAAAAGGCCGGCTCAAACAAATCAGCCTGCCCGACCAAAGCCGCATTGCGCTAGGCGCCTACCAATGGCTCATGCCCGGCCAAATCGAGCTGCCCGCAGGCGCGCGCATCACGCAAAAACCCGACGCCTTCCAGCGCCTGGTGCAACTGCAAGTCACCGGAGCCAAACCCCAGGGCGCCGGAGCCAGCGCAGCCCAGCTGCTCCAGCGCCGCTACAGCCGCAACCCGGCGGGCCACATCACACGCATCGAAAGCGAAGAAGGCGCCAGCGCCTACACCTACGACCGCCTGGGC
>NZ_JARVII010000033.1:0-25201 GCF_029813755.1 Ottowia cancrivicina
CTGTCGGTGTACGACTTTCAAAAGCGCAGCAGCCTGATTGAAGTGAGCGAAGCCGGCGCGCAAAAGCTGGGCCGCATCGCCAGCGTGCTGGCCCATGGCGAAGGCTTGCAGGCCCACGCCAGGGCGGCGGAAATGCGGCTGAAATAAAGCCCCTGCCATTGGCATCGTGCGGCCGGGGCGTTTTCCAGCGCCTGTTCAAAGTCTGGCCGCAGGCGCGAAAGCGCAAGCCAGGCACGGCATGGCCTCGGCGCATTTGACTCTTTATTTGAGAGCAAATTCAGGCCCCTTGAAAACGCATTCGCCGCACTGCTGGCGGGCTTTGTTGCTATTGAAAAAGCAGCGAAAGCAGCGCCTTTGGGGCCGTTCGACGGCTGGGGTTTGCTTGCGGACAGGCTTTGAACAGGTTCTCAGGCCAGGGGCAGGCGCAGCTCGAAGCAGGCGCCGCCCTCTTCGCTGGCCAGGCAGCGCACGCTGCCGCCGTGGCGCTGGGCGATGGAGCGCACCAGCGCCAGGCCCAGGCCCACGCCGCCTTCGCGCTCGCTGGCGCCGGGCAGGCGGTAGAACGGCTCGAAGATGCGCTCGCGCAACTCGGGCGGCACGCCGGGGCCGTGGTCGCTGACGCGGATGACGGCCAGCCCCTTGCCCGGCTTGCCTGCGGGCGCGGCCTCCAGCGCAAGGGTGGCGCTGGCGGGCTGCTCGCCGCCGTAGCGGGCGGCGTTTTCCAGCAGGTTGCGCACGGCGCGGCGCAGGAGCTTGGCGACGCCGGGCACGGCGGCTTCGTGCAAGCCGCTGGCGGGGGCGAAGTCCGCGCCGGTGCGCGCGCATTCTTCGGCCATGAGGCCCAGCAGGTCCACGGATTCGATGCTGCCCAGATCGGCTTCTTGCGCATCCAGCCGGCTGGCCAGCAGGATTTCGTCGATGAGCTGGTCCAGCTCGGCGATGTTGCGGGTCACTTCGGCGCGCACGGCGGGGCTGGGGCGCTCGCCCATGAGTTCGAGCGCCATGCGGATGCGCGCCAGCGGCGAGCGCAGCTCGTGCGAGGCGTTGGCCAGCAGCGACTTTTGCGCGGCCATGAGCGACTGGATGCGCGCGGCGGCGGCGTTGAAGCGGCGCGAGAGGTCGGCGACTTCGTCGTGGCCGTCTTCGGGCAGGCGCACGGCGAGATCGCCTTCGCCCCATTGCTGCACGCCGCGTTGCAGGCGCTCCAGCCGCTGGGTGAGGCGCCGCGCCACAGGGTAGATGCCCGCCATGACCGCCAGCCCGGCCAGGCCGATGACCCAGAGAAAGCCGAAGGGCGGGCGCAGCCAGAAAGGCGGGCCGTCGCCCTCGCCGCCGCGCGGGCCGGCGCTTCTGGGGGCGGTTTTTCCCGCAGTGTTTTTTCCAGGCTCGTCCGGCGCCGCATGGGGGCCGCCGCCGGATGGGGAAGAAGGGGGCGGAGGCAGCGCAGCGGCGTCTTCCTGCACGCGCGGCGCGCGCTGGATGAGCAGCACGCGCCCGTCGGTCAGCACGACGGCGAATTCATGCCCCCGTCCATGCTTCCATTGCAGCTGCCCCCGGCCAATGGGCCTGCCGTCGGCGTCGCGCACGATCAGCTCGCGCATGGGGTGCTGGCGCAGTTCGGTGGCGCTTTGCCGCTCGCGCTGGCGGTCGCGCTCGTGCTCGGCTTCGGCGGCATGCCAGCCCCAGGCAATGAGCAGGCCCAGCACGGTCACGCAGGCGGCGGCGGCCAGCCAGATGCGGGCGTAGAGGTGGCGGGCGATGATGGTTTGCATGGCGGGGAGGCGGCGGAAAGTGGCGGGCGCGCGCCCGTTTGCTCTTGTTTTGATAGTGGCCTGCGCTGGTTTCACTAGGACTTGCGGCCGATTTGGCCATGAGATCAGGCCGTGAAATCAGGCCATGAGCGCGGGCGGGCCGGGGCGGGATGCGGGCTTTCAGTCTTGCTGCCGTGCGAACACGTAGCCCACGCCGCGCACGGTGAGGATGCGCTTGGGGTGCTTCACGTCGGTTTCGATGGCGGCGCGGATGCGGCCCATGTGCACGTCAATGGAGCGGTCAAAGGCTTCCAGCTCGCGGCCGCGCACGGCTTCCATGATTTGCTCGCGCGAGAGCACGCGCCCGGCGCGCTCGGCCAGCGTGACGAGCAGGTCGAACTGGTAGCTGGTCAGCTCCGCCGGCTTGCCCGCCACGGTGACGGTGCGCGCGTCGCGGTCGATTTCCAGCGAGCCAAAGCGCAGCACGGGCTGCGTGGGCGCAGCGCCGGGCGACTGGCGGCGCAGCACGGCGCGAATGCGCGCCAGCAGCTCGCGCGGCTCAAAGGGCTTGGGCAGGTAGTCATCCGCGCCCAGCTCCAGGCCGATGATGCGGTCCATTGCGTCGCCCTTGGCCGTGAGCATGAGCACCGGCACGCTGGCGGCTGCGCCGGGCAGGGAGCGGATGCGGCGGCACACCTCCAGGCCGTCCATGCCGGGGAGCATGAGATCGAGAATGACCAGATCGGGCGCGCTTTCCTGCACGGCGGCCAGGCCGCTGGCGCCGTCGCCCTGGTGGGCAAAGGCAAAGCCGGCCTGCTCCAGGTATTCGCCCACCATGCTGGCCAGGCGGGCATCGTCTTCAATCATCAAAAGGCGTGAGGGCATGTCTGCGTCGTTCATGCCGGGCATGGTGCCCTCGGGGCGCTGCGCCGGAATGAATGAGGGGTAAAGATGGGTAAAGCGCGGCATCTGGCGTTTTGCGGGTGGCCGGCTGGGCGGCATTTTCGCGTGGCCGCCAGCGCATCCATGACAATCGCCCGCATTGGTTTTGCCTTGTTATCCATGCCCGCCACGCCATCTGCCCCTTTCCGCCGCGCGTCCATGACGAATGACGAGCGCCGTGCCAGCTTTTCGCTGGCGTCCATCTTCGCGCTGCGCATGCTGGGGCTGTTTCTGGTGCTGCCCGTGTTCGCTCTGGAGGCGGCGCACTACCCCGGAGGGGGCGATCCGGTGCTTGTGGGCCTGGCGCTGGGCCTGTATGGGCTGGTGCAGGCGGTGTTTCAGGCGCCGCTGGGCATGGCCTCGGACCGCTTCGGGCGCAAGCGGGTCATTGTGCTGGGGCTGCTGATTTTTGCCGCCGGCTCGCTGGTGGGCGCGCTGGCTGGCAGCGTGTATGGGCTGATGGCCGGGCGCGCCTTGCAAGGCGCCGGGGCCATTTCGGCGGCAGTGACGGCGCTGCTGGCCGATCAAACGCGCGATGAGGTGCGCACCAAGGCCATGGCGCTGGTGGGCGCAAGCATCGGGCTGATGTTTGCCCTGTCGCTGCTGGCCGCGCCGCCGCTGTCGGCCTGGCTGGGGGGCCTGAGCGGGCTGTTCTGGCTGACGGGCGCGCTGTCGCTGGCGGGTGTGGGGCTGGTGCTGTGGGTCACGCCCGCCGAGCCGCCGCTCAAGCTGCATGAAGCGCACGAGGCCGAAAGCCATCCCGCCGCCGCGCCCGTGGGCGTGTGGCGGCATCCGCTGCTGTGGCGGCTCAACCTGGGCATCTTCGTGTTGCAGGCCGTGCAAATGGCCATGTGGGTGGTGGTGCCGGGGCTGCTGGTGGGCGCGGGGCTGGGCAAGGCCGAGCACTGGCATTTGTATCTGCCGGCGGTGCTGGCCTCGTTTGTGCTGCTGGGCGGGCTGTTTTCGCTGGAGCGGCGCGGGCATCTGGCGCTGGCGCTGCGCGGCTCCATCGTGCTGTATCTGCTGGTGCAGCTCATCTTCTGCTGGATTGCGCCGCGCCAGCCGGGGCTGTGGGCGCTGGGCGTGGCGCTGTTTCTCTTTTTCGTGGCTTTCAACGCCATCGAGGCCAGCCTGCCCAGCCTGGTGTCGCGCCTGGCGCCGCAGGCGGTGCGCGGGCAGGCGCTGGGGGTGTTCAACACCTTGCAATCGCTGGGCTTGTTCGCAGGCGGCGCGCTGGGCGGCTGGCTGCTGAAAGAGCAAGGCGCGGCAGCGGTTTTCGTGGCGGGCGCGGCGCTGTCGGCGCTGTGGCTGGCGCTGGGCTGGAAGCAGCCCGTGCATGCGCCCGCCAAAGAGCCGGGCACCGCATAATTTGCCGCTTTTGCAAAGGTTCTTCATCATGGCCGTGAACAAAGTCATCCTCGTCGGCAACCTGGGCCGTGACCCGGAAGTGCGCACCTTCCCCAGCGGCGGCCAGGTGGCCAACGTCACCTTGGCAACCACCGAGCGCTGGAAAGACCGCCAAAGCGGCGAAATGCGCGAGCACACCGAATGGCACCGCCTGGTGTTCAATGACCGGCTGGCCGAAATTGCCGGGCAGTACCTGCGCAAAGGCTCGCAGATTTACGTGGAAGGCAGCATCCGCACCCGCAAGTGGACGGACCAAAGCGGCCAGGAACGCAGCACCAGCGAAATTCGCGTGGACAACATGCAAATGCTGGGCAGCCGCAACGCCGCTGGCAGCGACGATGCCAGCTACGACGCGCCGCGCCGCGCCGCGCCTGCCCCCCGCGCCGCCGCGCCCGCCCGCCCCGCTCCCGCGCCAGCGCCCGCCGCAGCGCAGCCGCCTGCGGCTGACCTGGGCGACATGGACGACGACATTCCCTTCTGAGAACCTGTTCACGGCCCGCCTGCGCGGCTGGCCTGCGCGACGAATGAGGCAGCGCCTTCAGGCCGGATTCGCCTGAAGAAAGACATCAGAAACAGGAGCAAATTCAAGGGGGTGAAAGCACCATCTCGCGCAGGTTCTACTAGGACCTCTTGCTATGAATAGCGGAGCGAAATAACGCTTTCATCCAGCTTTCTCCCGCATCCGTTCAGCCTATGGGCTGGCGGCGGGCGCGCGGCCCAGCGCCTGGCGCGCCAGGGCGATGTATTCATGCACGGGCACTTCTTCGGCGCGGCGCTGCACGTCGAACACGCCCGCAAAGCCGCGCTCTTGCAGCCAGCGGCCCAGGGTGTGGCGCAGCAGCTTGCGGCGTTGGCTGAAGGCCACTTGCACCAGCTCGGAAAAACCGGCCAGCGGCACATCAGCGGGCGCGGGCAGGGGCTGCATGCGCACGACGGCTGATTCCACCTTGGGCGGCGGGCTGAAGGCTTCGGGCGGCACGTGCAGCACGCTTTCCATTTCGTAGCGCCATTGCAGCATGACGGACAGCCGCCCGTAGCTGGCCGTGGCGGGCGCGGCCACCATGCGGTCCACCACCTCTTTTTGCAGCATGAAGTGCTGGTCTTCAATGACGGGCGCGAAGGGCAGCAGGTGAAAGAGGATGGGCGTGGAGATGTTGTAGGGCAGGTTGCCGCACACGCGCAGTTTGGCTGGGGCGGGCGTTTTGGTAGGCGTTCCGGCAGGCGTTCCGGCGGGGGTTTGCGCGGCCAGATCGCGCGCCAGTTGCGCGAAGTCCACCTTCAGCACATCCGACTCGATGACATGCAAATGGGGCTGGCCGCGAAGGCGCGCAGCCAGATCGCGGTCCAGCTCGATGACGGTCAGCCGCCCCAGGCGCTGAAGCAGCGGCTGGGTGAGCGCGGCCAGGCCGGGGCCGATTTCCACCACGGCCTGCCCCGGGCGGGGGGCGATGGCGCGGACGATGGCGTCAATCACGGCTTCGTCGCTCAAAAAATGCTGGCCGAAGCGTTTGCGGGGAATGTGTTTCATGGCGTGGCCCCGTTGCCGCAAGGGGCGCTGAAAAAAGCGGGGCATCATAGATGCCATGAAAACAGGCGCTTTCTCCCTTGCTTTTTCTTTGTTGTTGCCTGCCGTGGCATGGGCGCATGGCGTTCATGACGGCGCGGCGCACTGGCCGCACGCCGTGCAGGTGGCCCAGGCCGCGCCGGCGGCGCTGCCTTCGCTGGGCGATGCGGGCGAGATGACGCCGCTGCAAGAGCGCAAGCTGGGCGACCGCATCGCGCGCGAGATGTTTCGCGACCCTTCCTTTTTTGACGATCCGGTGCTCACCCAGTGGGTGGACGGCATCTGGCAGCCTTTGCGCGCCGCCGCCCGCCAGCGCGGCGACATGCCGCCGGAGCTGGACGAAGCCTACGCCTGGCGCGTGCTGCTGGGGCGCGAGGGCGAAATCAACGCCTTTGCCGTGCCCGGCGGCTACTTCGGCCTGTATCTGGGCATGATTGGCGTGGTGGACTCGCGCGACGAGCTGGCCTCCGTCATGGCGCACGAAATGGCGCACGTCACCCAGCGCCACATCTCGCGCATGACCAGCCGCCAGGCGCGCCAGGCGCCCTTGCTGCTGGCCAGCCTCATCCTGGGCGCGCTGGCGGCGGGCAGCAACCCGCAAGCGGGCGCGGCCCTCATCACCGGCGGGCAGGCCGCCGCCTTGCAGCAGCAGCTCAATTACTCGCGCGACATGGAGCGCGAGGCCGACCGCATCGGCCACGGCATCTACCAGCAGGCCGGTTTTTCGGCGCAAGGCATGGCCAGCATGTTTGAAAAGCTGCAAAACGCCACGCGCCTGAGCGACCGGGGCGACTGGCCCTGGCTGCGCAGCCACCCGCTCACGGCCGAGCGCATCTCCGAAGCGCGCTTGCGCGCCCCGCGCGAAGCGGGCAAAGCCAGCGCCGAGCCTGATCTGGCGCAAGCGCAAATTTCCGCCCGCGCCCGCGTGCTCTCGCGCCCCGGCGTGGACAAGCTGCGCGACTGGGCCAAGGCGCCGCAAGGCACGGGCGAGAGCGGCCTGCCGCTTCAGCGGCGCGTCGCCTCCCTTTACGCCGCCGCGCTGGCGCAAGCCGAGCTGCGCCACCTGGGCCAGGCGCAAGCGCTGGCCGCCCAGCTGCCCGCGCTGGTGCAAAGCCAGCCCGCCGCCGCGCGCCAGGCCCGCCTGCTGCAAGCCGATCTGGCCCTGCGCGCCAAGGACTACGCCCAAGTCAAAACCCTGCTGCAAGCGCACGTGCCCGAAGGCGCCGAAGGCCGCCCCGAGCAGCTTTTTCTGGCGCAAGCCGAAACGGCCAGCGGCCAGGCGCAGCAAGCTGCCGAACGGCTGCAACGCTGGGTCAGCCTGCACGCCGATGACGGCACGGCCTGGCAGCTGCTGGCCGCCGCCTGGCGCGAGCGCGGGCAGCCCCTGCACGCTCTGCGCGCCGAAGGGCAGGCGCAGCTGGCCTGGCAGGACCTGGCTGGCGCGGCCCAGCGCTTTCGCGCCGCGCAGGACTGGGTGCGCCAGCATCCGCAGGCCGACCATATCGAGGCGGCCATCGTGGACACCCGCTTGCGCGAAACCCAGCAGGCGCTCAAGGCGCAGCAGGAAGAAGAAAAGGAGTAGCCGCAACCAGCGGAGCAGGGGGAAAGGAAAGCATGCCCGAAGCTGGAATTCTCAATAAACCCTAGACATCAGCGTATTGAAGCGGGGTGGATTCGTTCCTGCTCGGGAAGCGGGCGCTTCGCCGTTTCATCTCTTCTGGCACGCCGGGCAGAACCAGGTGGAACGCTGCCCTTGCGCGATGCGGCGGATGGGCGTGCCGCAGGCGCGGCAGGGCTGGCCTTCGCGGCCATAAACCGCCGCTTCCAGCTGAAAGTGGCCCGCGTGCCCGTCAATGGCGGCAAAGTCGCGCAGGGTGCTGCCGCCTTGCTCTACGGCGCGCACCAGCACCTGGCGGATGGCGGCATGCAGGCGGTCAGCGCGCGGGCGCGAGACGCGGCAAGCGGGCACGGCGGGGTGCAGGCCCGCGTGAAACAGCGCCTCGCTGGCGTAAATGTTGCCTACGCCCACCACCACGCCGCCCGCCAGCAGCACTTGCTTGATGGGCGCGCGGCGCTTTTTCAGGCGCTGATGGAAGGCGGCGGCGTCGAACGTCCCGTCCAGCGGCTCCATGCCCAGGCCGCCCAGCAGCTTGGCGGCCATGCCGGAGTTTTCGTCGGGCGCCCAGACAACGGCGCCAAAGCGGCGCGGGTCATGCAGGCGCAAAACGCCCTGGCTGGTCACGAGATCAAAGTGGTCATGCGGGCCGGGCGGCGGCGGCGCGGCCTGCCAGTCCAGGCTGCCCGACATGCCCAGATGCACCAGCAGCAACCCGTCCGGCGCCAGGCGCAGCAGCAGGTATTTGCCGCGCCGCCCCACGCTGGCCACGGTACGGCCCCGCAAGGCTTCGGGGGCGATGCCCAGCGGCCAGCGCAAGGGTTTGCCGGGCCGTGCGGCCTCGATGCGCGCGCCCGGCAGGCGGCAGGCAAGGCCGCGCCGCGTGACTTCAACTTCTGGCAGTTCGGGCATGACTTATTATGGGTTGATGCCCCTGAATAAGCCCTTGCGCCCGCCAGCGCGCCCGTCCTTGCGGCGCCCGATTTCCGCCGCCGCTTCTGCCCTTGCCTTGGCCTGTTTCGCGCTTTGCAGCGCGCCCGCTTCGGGGCAGGAGCCAAACGCCTCTTCGGCTGAAGAGCCGCCGCCCGCGCAGGCCGAAAAAACCGCGCCGCCGCAATCTGCCCTTACGGCCTCGCTGCTTTACAGGCTGCTGGTGGGCGAGCTGAGTTTTCAAAGCGGCGACGCGCGCACGGGTGTGAGCTTCATGTTCGACGCCGCCCGCCGCACGGGCGACGAAGCGGCCTACGAGCGCGCCACCGCCATGGCCCTGCAAGCGGGCGCTGGCACAGCGGCGCTGGAAGCCGTGGAGGCCTGGCTGCGCGCCCATCCCGATTCACCCGTGGCGCTGCGCTACCAGTTGCAGACCCTGCTGCTTATGGGCCGCGCCAGCGAAACCGCCGAACCCCTGCGCGCCATGCTGCCGCTGCTGGAAGACGAGGAGCGCGCTTCGCTCATCAACGCCCTGCCGGCCATTTATGGCCGCATGTCCGACAAACAAAAAGCGCTTGAAATCATCACGAAGGCGCTTTCCTCCGTGATTGACGAGCCGGGCGCCGCCGGCCCCGCCTGGGCCACCCTGGGCCGCATGCGCTTGCAGGCGGGCGATGCGGCAGGCGCGCTGCAAGCCGCGCAGGAAGGCGCGCGGCAGGCGCCCGATTCCGAATGGCCTGTCCGGCTGGCCTTGCACTTGTGGGTGAATGCCGGCATGGACGAGGCCCAGGCGCTGGCGCGCGGCTACCTGGAGCGCGAAAAGGCCGCGCCCGGCATGGGCGTGGCCTACGCCGCCGCCTTGCGCGAACTGGGGCAGGACATCGCCTCCCGCCAGTTCCTGGCCGACTGGGCGCAGCGCCACCCGCAAAGCGAGGAAAGCTGGCTGGCTCTGGGGCTGGCGCAGGCGGGCGTGCATCAGGACGAAGCCGCGCGCCAGTCGCTGCGGCGCTATCTGGAGCTGGCGCCTGAAAGCGAAGCCACCGAGCCGGAGCGCGCCAGCGCCTGCCTGGCCTTGTCGCAACTGGCCGAGCGCCAGGGCGACTACGCCCAGGCCGCGCGGTGGCTGGACAAGATCGAGCTGGACGAAGGCGAGGCCGCTGCCACCGTGCTCATCGCCCGCGCGCGCCTGCTGGCCCGCCAGGGGCGCATGAATGAAGCCGTCAGCCTCATCCGCCAGGCGCCGGAAGACGGCCCGCTTGACGCCCGCGCCAAAGTGCTGGCCGAAGGCAATCTGCTGCATAGCGAGGGACTGCCCCGCGCCGCGTTCGCCCTGCTGCGCTCGGCGCTTGACCAGGCGCCTGATGACCCTGACCTGCTTTACGAAACCGCCTTGGCCGCCGAGCAGTCGGGCGACATGGCGGAAACCGAGCGCCTGCTGCGCCGCCTCATCCAGCTGCGGCCCGAATCGGCTCCCGGCTACAACACGCTGGGCTATCTGCTGGCCGACCGCAAGCAGCGCCTGCCTGAAGCGCGCGAACTCATTGAAAAAGCCGTCAGCCTCGCTCCGCACGACCCCTTCATACAAGACAGCCTCGGCTGGATCGCCTTCCGCCAGGGGCGGCTGGACGAAGCGCGCCGCATTCTCGAAGACGCTTTCGAGCGCCAGCCCGAAGCCGAAATCGGCGCGCACCTGGGCGAGGCGCTCTGGGTGCAGGGCGAGCGTGAGCGGGCGCAGTCCATCTGGCGCGAAGCTCTGCGCATTGACCCCCGCAACCAGACGCTTGCGCAAACGCTCAAGCGCCTGGGCGTTCAGCCCGGCGCGCTGAGCAAAGCCGCCGCGCCATGACGTGCCGTTTGCCCGCCGCCGCGCTGGCCGCCGCCTTGTTCGCCGCCCTGGCGGGATGCGCCCATGCGCCCTCCGCTCCTGAACCGCCCGCCAGCCAGCCAGCGCAAGCCGGGCGCCGCTTCTGGCAAGGACGCCTCGCCCTGCAAGTGGAAAGCGAGCCGCCCCAGTCTTACGCAGCCAGTTTCACCCTCTCCGGCACGCCCGAGGCGGGCGAGCTGCACCTGACTTCTCCCGTCGGCAGCACCCTTGCCCTCATGCGCTGGCAGCCCGGCCAGGCCAGCTTGCAGCAAGGCGCGCAAACCGAAACCTACGCCAGCCTGCAAGACATGACGGCCCGCGCCACTGGCGCACCCCTGCCCGTGGCCGCCCTTTTCAGCTGGCTGCGCGGCCAGCCCCAAGCCAGCGCCGATTGGCATGCCGATCTCTCCCGCGTCGCCGAAGGACGCCTTTACGCCCGCCGGCTGCAACCGCTGCCCACGGCGCAGCTGAAGGTGGTTTTCGAGCCTTGAAAGCCTGATTCGCTATTAAAAAGAGAGCTGCCTGCGCCCATTCCACTAGGACTTGCGGCCGATTTGGGCATGAAACGGGCTGCGCATCGCCGGAGCGCGGAGCGATGCAGGGCGCGCAGGCATCGCTTGGAGCCATACGTGAAAAAGCCCATGCGCGCTTTTGCACGCATGGGCTTTCCAGAACCCGTTCAGAGCCTGGCCGTCAGGGGCCGCTTTTCGCACTCACGGACAGATTGCGGACAGGTTCCCGGGGCAGGGACGGGCTTGTTTCTGGCTCACGACTTCTGGCTCATGACGCGCGCCATGTCCAGGCAGCGGTTGGAGTAGCCCCATTCGTTGTCGTACCAGGCAACGAGTTTGACGAAGGTGTCGTCCAGCGCGATGCCGGCGCCCGCATCGAAGATGGAGCTGTGCGCGTCGCCCCGGAAGTCGGTGGCGACGACTTTGTCTTCGGTGTAGCCGAGGATGCCTTTGAGCTTGCCTTCGCTTTGGGCTTTCATTTCGGCGCAGATGTCGGCATAGGAAGCGGGTTTTTCCAGCTCGACAGTGAGATCGACGACGGAGACGTCCGAGGTGGGCACGCGGAAGGACATGCCGGTGAGCTTGCCTTTGAGCGCGGGCAGCACAACGCCCACGGCCTTGGCCGCGCCGGTGCTGCTGGGGATGATGTTTTCCAGAATGCCCCGGCCGCCGCGCCAGTCTTTTTTGCTGGGGCCGTCCACGGTTTTTTGCGTGGCGGTGGCGGCGTGCACGGTGGTCATCAGGCCGCGTTTGATGCCCCATTTGTCTTGCAGCACCTTGGCCACGGGCGAGAGGCAGTTGGTGGTGCAGCTGGCGTTGCTGATGATGCGCTGGCCCGCGTAGGCGTCGCTATTGACGCCGTAGACGAACATGGGCGTGTCGTCTTTGGAAGGGGCGGACATCATGACTTTGCCGGCGCCGGCGTCCAGGTGCTTTTGCGCAGCTTCCTGGGTCAGGAACAGGCCGGTGGATTCGATGACGATTTGCGCGCCCACATCGCCCCATTTGAGGTCGGCGGGGTCTTTTTCGGCGCTGAGGCGGATTTTTTTGCCATTGACGATGAGCGTGTTGCCTTCGGCGCGCACGTCGGCGTCAAAGCGGCCTTGCACGCTGTCGTACTTGAGCATGTAGGCCAGGTAGTCAGGCTCGAGCAGGTCGTTGATGCCGACGATTTCGATGTCGGGGCAGCTTTTGACGGCCGCCCTGAACACCATGCGCCCGATGCGGCCAAAGCCGTTGATGCCGATTCTGATGGTCATTGCGTTCTCCTGAAATTGAAGCGTCGAAAAGGGAAGTTAGCGTTTTTTGAGCACGGCCAGCGCTTGCGCCGCCACGTTTTCGGGCGTGAAGCCAAAGTGCCTGAACAGCACGGGGGCGGGGGCGGATTCGCCAAAGGCGTCGATGCCGATGACGGCGCTGACGCCATATTTCCACCACGCGGCGGTGCTGGCCATTTCCACGGCCACGCGGGGTTTGCGCGGCAGCAGCACGGCGCGCTTGTAGGCGTCGCCCTGCCAGTCAAACGTGGTGGCGCTGGGCATGGAGACGACGCGGGCGGCCACTTTCCTTTGCGCCAGCAGCGCCTGCGCTTTCAGGGCCAGATCGACTTCCGAGCCGGTGGCAATCAGCACGATTTGCGCGGGCTTGTTCAGGCCCGCATCCGCCGGTTCGCTGAGCACGTAGGCGCCACGGCTGATGTTGCCCATGTCGCCTTTGGGCAGCGCGGGCAGGTTTTGGCGCGAGAGCAGCAAGGCGGTGGGCCGGTCTTTGTTCGTCAGCGCCGCAGCCCAGGCGATGGCGGTTTCCACGGCGTCGGCCGGGCGCCAGACATCCAGGTTGGGAATGAGGCGCAGGCTTGCGGCGTGCTCGATGCTTTGGTGCGTGGGGCCGTCTTCGCCCAGGCCGATGCTGTCGTGCGTGAACACGTGAATGACGCGCTGCTTCATGAGCGCGGCCATGCGGATGGCGTTGCGGCTGTAGTCGCTGAAGGTGAGGAAGGTGCCGCCGTAGGGGATGAAGCCGCCGTGCAGCGCCACGCCGTTCATGATGGCGGCCATGCCGAATTCGCGCACGCCGTAGTTGATGTGGCGGCCAATCTGGCCGTCTTTCGTTTTTTCGACTTCGCCTTGGGCGTTCATGCGCAGCGGCGCGGTGGCGGCCGTCTGGGTGAGGTTGGAGCCGGTGAGGTCGGCGCTGCCGCCCAGCAGCTCCGGCAGCGCGGCGGTCAAGGCTTGCAGCGCCTGCTGGCTGGCCTTGCGGCTGGCCACGGTTTCGGCCCTTTCGTGTGCGTGCATGGCCGCATCGACGGCCACTTGCTGGAAGTTGGCGGGCAGCTCGCCGGCCATGCGGCGGGTGAATTCGGCGGCCAGTTCGGGGTAAGCCTTGGCGTAGGCGGCAAAGGCGGCGTCCCACTGCGCTTCGGCTTTGGCGCCAATGGCTTTGGCGTCCCAGGCGGCATAGACCTCGTCCGGAATTTCAAAGGGGCCATGCTGCCAGCCCAGCGCCTGGCGTGTCAGCGCGATTTCGTCTGCGCCCAGCGGCTCGCCGTGCGCTTTGGAAGTGCCTTGCCGGTTGGGGCTGCCTTTGCCAATGTGCGTCTTGCAGATGATGAGCGTGGGCTGGCTGGCGCTTTTTTTGGCCTGGGCGATGGCCTTGTCGATGGCGGCGGCGTCATGCCCGTCTACCGGGCCGATCACGTTCCAGTGGTAGGCCTTGAAGCGCTCCGCCGTGTTGTCTGCAAACCAGGGGGCCACTTGCCCGTCGATGCTGATGCCGTTGTCGTCATACAGTGCGATGAGCTTGCCGAGCTTCCACGCGCCCGCCAGGCTGCATGCTTCGTGGCTGATGCCTTCCATCAGGCAGCCATCGCCCAGAAAGACGTAGGTGTGGTGGTCCACGATGGTGTGGCCTTCGCGGTTGAATTCGGCGGCCAGCAGCTTTTCGGCCAGCGCCATGCCCACGGCATTGGCCAGGCCCTGCCCCAGCGGGCCGGTGGTGGTTTCCACGCCGGGGGTGATGCCGTGCTCCGGGTGGCCCGGCGTTTTGCTGTGCAGCTGGCGGAAGTTTTTCAGCTCATGCAGCGGCAGGTCATAGCCCGTCAGGTGCAGCAGGGCATACAGCAGCATGGAAGCGTGCCCGTTGGAGAGCACGAAGCGGTCGCGCCCCGCCCATTGCGGATGGGCCGGGTTGTGGCGCAGGTGGCGGCTCCACAGCGCCACGGCCATGTCGGCCATGCCCATGGGCGCGCCGGGGTGGCCCGACTTGGCTTGTTGAACGGCGTCCATCGAAAGGGCGCGGATGGCGTTGGCCATGAGGGTCGGGTCTGCCATGAGATTCAGCTCCGCTAGCAAGGTGTGGGAAGTGAAAAGCTTCAAATTTTACAAAGCCGCCCCTTCCTCTCGCAGCTGCTGGCAGGCACTTTCAGCGCCCTGAATTCAGATGCCGAATTGGCCGCAAGCCCTTGTGGAGCGGGCGCTAGCCGCTATGGATAAAAGAGCGGAGCGCTGCCCGCCATCAGGCGAAACGGTGGAATGCACGAGGCTATGGCGCAACCAGCCGGAAGCCTTGGCCGCGCTCGGTGACGATCAGACTGGGGTCGCCCAGCTTGCGGCGGATGCGGCCAATGAGCACGTCGATGGTGTTGGAGTCGGGATCGAGATCGCGGGCATAGACGTGTTCGCCAATGTGGGCGCGGGTGATGACCTGGCCCGGGTGGTGCATGAGATAGGCCAGTATCTTGTGCTCCTGCGCCGTCAGGCCCAAGGGCTGGCCGTGCCAGGTGAAGCGCCCCGCGCTCACGTCGTATTCCAGCCCGCCCGCGCGCAGCACGGTGGAGCCGCTGCCGGTCTGGCGGCGCAGCATGGCGCGCAGGCGCAGCACCACTTCTTCCATCATGAAGGGCTTGGTGAGGTAGTCGTCAGCGCCTGCGTTGAAGCCGGCCACCTTGTCGCTCCAGCGGTTGCGGGCGGTGAGGATGAGCACAGGCCAGTGACAGTTGCCCTCGCGCCAGTCGCGCAGCACGGAAAGGCCGTCTTTGGCGGGCAGGCCCAAGTCGAGCACGGCCGCGTCGTAAGACTCCACGCTGCCTGCGAAGGAGGCGGATTCGCCGTCGTGCTCCACATCCGGCACAAAACCCGCTTCGGCCAGGGCCTGGCGCATTTGCTCGGCCAGGGCCGCGTCGTCTTCCACGATGAGGATTCGCATGGGAAAGGTCTTTTTTTGGCAGGGGTGAATTGGCAGGAGTGAAGCCGGTTTCAGTCGCGCTTGATCTTGCGTTGCAGCACTTCCAGCGTGTGGGCGTGCACTTTCAGCTCCAGCGTGTTGCCATCTGGCTGGAGCAGTTCCAGCTCGTAGAAAGGCTGGTTGCGCGTGTCGTGCTCCAGCTCCACCTCACGAACCAGGCCTGAAAAGCGCGGGGACAGCGTCTCCAGCATTTCATGCATGGGGCGGATGACGCCAGCGGCGGACTGATTGCCGCGCTCCAGCACAGCGCCGTTGCGCGCATCCAGCAGCATGCGCTGCGAGGCTTGCGCCGCCGGAGCGATTTGCAGCTGGTAGGCGGGCAGGCCCTGCGGTGAAAGCTCGAATTCGGCTTCCACCACGCGCTGGTCATGCTGCTCCAGCGGGCGCAGCCAGGCCGCCAGCGCCGACAAGGAAGCCGCCTGGCGGGAGAAGTCCTGCTCTTGCGCCAGCACGCGGCCCGTGGCGGCATCTACCAGCAGCTCGCGCTTTTGGCCGTCGCGCCGGGTGATGAGCGTGATTTCATATTGAAGCTCGCCGCGCGCGCCCTGGCGCGACTCCACGTCCACCACGCGCGCCTCGTGCTGGGCTGATACCTCATCCAAGATGGCCGCCAGCGGACGGTAAGCGCCGCTGATAACGCCCAGGCGCGCCTGCTCCTGGTCGCTGCCGCGCGCCTGGACCGCGCCCAAAGCGCCCAAAAAGAGGCTGAAGACAAGGCACGAAAGAAAAAGTTTGGTGTGTTTCATGTGGATACAGACCTCTTCCTGATTGTGGAGACGGTTTTTAAATGCCCCGTGAACGGCGTCTTCATATTGCATTTAGATGCATCGATTCATCATTCAGCCATGGTTTTTCAGCCATGTTTTTTCTCAACCGCACCTGAAAGGAGCAAGCAAATGACCAAAGCCAAGAAATTCATCGCCGCCGCCGCCGCCGCCCTCGCGCTGGCATCCAGCCCGGCCTTTGCCTTGACGGCGCCCGAAGCCTTGCAGACCATGCAGGCCCACGGCTTTTACGGCGTGAAAGACTTTGACCGCGAGCATGGCTACTGGACAGCCAAGGCCCTCTCCAAGGAAGGCGTGCGCCACTACCTGCTGCTCAACGATGCCACAGGTGAATTCCTGGCTTTCACGCGCGCCGACATCGGCACGCGCCTGCCGGGCATCTCCCAAGTGATTGAGAAGCTGCGCCAGCTGGGATTCGCCGTCATCAACGACGTGGAGTTTGACGACGGCCTCTGGGAAGCCAAGGTTCGCCAGCACGAGCGCGGCGCCAAGGTGAAGCTGCATCTGCACCCCGTCACGCTGGAAGTCATCTCCCAGGTGTCTCGCGGCGGCAATGCGGCCCAGCCGGGCAACCCCAATCCCACGCCCATTCTGACGGCGCAGCAAGTTGTGGCGGCCCTGCAAGCTGCGGGCTACCGCAACGTGCATGACCTGGAGTTTGAACATGGCCGCTGGGAAGCTGACGCCGTGAACGCCGCTGGCCAGCGCGTGGAGCTGCACATCAACCCCTACACGGGCGCTATTGAGCGCGAGCGCCTGGACGACTGATTCAGCCTGACGCTTGCATGACGGCAGCGGGCGCGGAGCAATCCGCGCCCGCTTTTTTCCCGTATTCAACCACCAGGAAGAAGTAAAAAGAGGAGCAAATATAAGGGGTGTGAAATGACCTCTGGCGCAGTTTCCACTAGGACATCATGCTCTAAAAGAAGGAGCATCAATCAAGCGGCTTCAGCCTGACGCCGGCCCGCCAGCCTGGGGCGCTTTCTGCCGGTAGCGCGCCGCTTCCTGCGGCTGCCCCAGGCGCTCCAGCAAGGCGGTGATGTTGGCCAGCGCGTCCGGGTGGGCGGGCGCTTGCCGCAGGGCCTGCGCGTAGCAGTCCAGCGCCTCTTGCGGGCGTTGCAGCGCTTCGAGCGCGCTGCCTTTGGCGTTGAGCGTTTCGGGGTCGCCCGGCGCCAGCGCCAGCGCCTGCTCGTAGGCCTGAAGGGCGGCAAGGCCGTCGCCGCTTTCTTGCAGCAGCAGGCCCAGGCTGTAGCGGGCTTCTGCGTAGCCGGGGTGCTGGCTGGCGGCTTGGCGGGCGCAGCCGAGCGCTTCGGGCAGGCGGCCCAGTTCGCGCAGAGCGAGGGCGCGGTTGTTGAGCGCCTGCGGATGCGCGGGCCGTAAGGCCAGCGCGGCTTCGTAGCTGGCGAGCGCTTGGGCGCTCTGGCCCAGGTCACGCAGGGCGTTGCCCTGATTGACGAGCGCCTCGGCGTAATCAGGCTGCTGCGCCAATGCCTGCGCGTAGCAGTCCAGCGCCTCGCTGGCGCGGCCCAGCAGGCGCAGGGCGATGCCCAGGTTATTCAGCAGCGCAGCCGTAGGTTGCTTGAGCGCGCGCGCTTTTTCAAGGCACTGCAAAGCCTGCGCCGCCTCGCGCCGTTGCAGGTGCAGCTGGCCCAGCAGGTGCAGTGCGTCAAAGTTCTGTGGATCGTTTTGCAGCAGCTTTTCCAGCAAGGGCATGGCGCGCTCGCCCTGCCCCTGGCGCAAGAAGTTGAAGGCGTGCTGCAAGCTCAGAGAGGAAGCGACGGCGGGGCGCAAGTGCAGCACTTGGGTGTTGCTGGCGGGGCGGTTTTTGGGAGGGCGCATGGGCGGCTTTCCTGATGTGGTCTGGCGATACACACGCAGCCATTTTTGACCACGCGGCAATGCCACCACTGCTGTCGCGGTGAGTTTGAAGACGCGCGCGGCGGCGTACGCAGGCGCCCCAAAAAGAGAGCGGACGAGGCCGGTTGCGCCAGGGAGAAGAAGCGCTTCGGGCCGGATACTGGCAAAACCTCGATGCCACGCAAGTGATACCGTAACTTCTTTTGATGTTTCTCAATATAATGCGAAGCGATCTCAACTTGAGAATCCGTCCCAAACGCTTTGCTTCCATCTGGACAAGAGGAGTACACACATGTCTGCATCCGACCGCCGCGCTCTGCGGCGTTTTTTCATGGCCGCGCCCACGGCGCTGGCGCTGGCTTCATGGGCCATGTGCGCACAGGCGCATGACGGACATCACCATGAGCCGGAGCGCGTGGCCCGCGTCAAGACCACGGCCTCCAAAGAAGGCGGCACGCTGCCCGAAGTGACGGTGCACAGCCTGGGCACGAGCACCCAGCGCCAGATGCGCCCCGGCGCGCTGCGCGATGACATCGTGATGACCGAGAGCGTGAGCGCCCGCGCCATCGAGAAAACCGGCGCGACCAACGTGAACGAGGCCGTGGACAAGAACCCCGGCGTGGCCGTGCAGGTGGAATGCTCCATTTGCAACGTGCGCAACGTGCTGCTCAACAACCTGCCCGGGCGCTACACCACGCTGCTGATTGACGGCATTCCGATGTATTCCTCCGTGTCTTCCGCCTACGGGCTGGACAGCGTGGGCCTGTATGGCGTGGAGCGCATCGACATTGCGCGCGGCGCGGGCGCCAGCCTGATTGCGCCCGAAGCGCTGGCCGGCACGGTGAACATCGTCACCAAGCGCCCCACGCGCGATGAGGCGCAAATGCGCGTGCAAGGCGGCAACTTCGGCGCCCGGCGGCTGGACGTGTTTTTGGCCAAGCCCCTGCAAGGCGGCGCCGTGACGGCCGCCGTGCACTACGACCGCCACAACTCGGTCGATGGCAACGGCGACGGCATTTCCGAATACACCGGCTACGACCGCCGCATGGGCGGCATGGGCTGGTTCCTGGATGACGTGGGCGGCTTCAAGATGCGCGGCCGCTTTGACCTGGTGGACGAAAAGCGCGGCGGCGGCGCGCTGGGCCGCGACTACCAAGCCATCAAAGACAACATGAGCGGCAACCCCTTCAACTTCAGCCGGGGCGCGGGCGGATCGCAGCGGCCCGATGGCTGGTACGCGCCCGACTCGGGCGACTTCCTGCCCTACGACAGCGGACGCGGGGGCTTTTCGGAAATCATCTTCACCAAGCGCGCGCAAATCGTGCACCAGGGCGAACGCCGCCTGGGCGATGGCCGCCTGCGCCTGGCCATGGGCGCGGCCCAGCACAAGCAAGACAGCTTCTACGAAGGCGACTACTACTTTGCCAAGCAGCGCCAGTACTACCTGGACGGCAACTACCAGTTCCCGGCGGCAGGCTGGCTGATCACCGCTGGCGCGAGCTGGCGCTATGAAGACCTGCGCAGCCACGGCACGCTGGGCGCGCAAGGCGGTGCGCCTGTCGTGGGGCTGGACAACTACACCTTCCGCACCCCCGCCCTTTACTTGCAGGGCTACCACACCTTTTTGGGCGACCGGCTGGAGCTGAACGCCTCCGTGCGCGTGGACCGGCACAACGAATACGGCACCATCGTCTCGCCGCGCGCCAACTTGCTCTACCACCACACCGCGCACCTCTCCAGCCGCCTGAGCGCGGGCAAGGGCTTTCGCGCGCCCACCAGCTTTTTCGAGCAAGACCACGGCATCCTGAGCACCACGCGCATCGTGCGCGAAGTCACCAAGCCCGAAGTTTCCGAAAACCTCAGCTACGCCCTGAACTTTGCCGACGACCGCTTTGCCGTCACCACCTCCTACAACTACAACCGCATCAAGCACATGGCCGTGCTCGATTCGGGCGCGCAAGACGCGCAGGGCAACCCCATCACCCTGTTCACCAGCGCCAAGCGCCCCGTCACCGTGCAAGGCGTGGACGTGAACGCCAGCTACCAGCTCACGCCCTCGCTGGCCCTTTCAGCGGGCGGCGAGCTGTATCACTACAAGTTCGACCCCGGCACCCTCGTCTTTGCCCGCCCCAAATCGCGCTTTTTCGCCAGCGTGGACTTTGAGCAAGGCCCCTGGACGCTGACCGCCAAAGTCAATGTCACCGGCCCGATGGACTTGAAAAAATTCCACGGCGACGGCAGCGGCGAGCAAGGCCGCTACAACTTCGACGGCACCAAAAAACGCGACAAAAGCCCCACCTTCGCCACCGTGGACGTGCGCGGCCAATACAGCATCAGCAAAAACGTCTCCCTCTACCTGGGCGTGGACAACCTTTTCAACTACCGCCAGGTGGACAAAGAGAGCTTTTTGTGGATCAACGGCGACGGCGAAATGGACGTCACCCACCTGTGGGGGCCGAACCGGGGCCGCTACATCTACGCAGGGGTGAAGCTGGACTTCTGACCATGCTTTTCAGAGCCACCGTTCACATGAAAAAGTGCGGACGGCGGCTCCAGGGCGCAGCCCGAAAGCCGCGCCCGGCGCAAAGCTTAGCTCAGCCCCTCGATCCGCTCTTTATTCAATAGCTAGACCTCCACGCCAACACTGAGCGACATGCCTTTTCAGCGCTTTGAATTTGCTCCTGTTTTAAAAGCATCTCGCCTCTGCACCGTCTGCTGCTGACGCCTCTGACAGCCCGTTCAATGTGCGCTGCCAGCGAAAACGGCCAGTCGTTTCACAGCAAACATAAGCGCCAATATTTTTATTGCCATATTGGCATGCCTGAGCAAATATGCCCGGCATCACAGCCACACAGTATCAGTGGCCCGTATCGCGAAAATGAATCCCCGCTTTAGGAATTCCTGAATATTGAAAACTCGCAAAAGCATGCCGTGCCGCCATACGCCCCAATGCGCATGATTTGCGAAAGGCAATCCTGCATTCAACGCCGATTCGCAAAAACATATTTGCCACATAACGGACTGCGTTCATGCTTTTTCCCCGCATGCCTTTTCCTTTCACACGCGCCCTGATGCGCCTTTTGTTCACGGCCTTGGCTTTGAGCGCGGCTCTGACCGCCCGCGCACAAGCGCTTGAGCCTTTGCCAGATGACTGGGACTTCACGCTGCCCTCGCTGGATGGCGGGCGTTTCATCACTGCCTCCCAGGAACCGGGGCCTTTGCTCATCAACTTCTGGAGCGTGGACTGCGCTCCGTGTCTGGCCGAAATGCCCCTGCTGCAACAGCTGGCCGACGGCCCCAGCGGCTGGCGCGTGCTGCTGGTCACGGCAGACACGCCTGCCGCCGCAGCTCGCGCGATGCAGCGCGTGGGCAGCACTTTGCCCGTCGCGCGCGGCGGCAAAGGCCTGACGGCGCTCATGCGCGCGGCGGGCAACACCCGTGGCGCCTTGCCATTTACCGTGCTCATGACGAACGGGCGGCCTTGCGCCCGCCACGCAGGACAGCTGGATCAGCAAACGCTGCCAGCATTGCTGGCCCAATGCCCGCATGCTGCCGCGCCACAACGCTGATCTGCGCGTTTACAGGAAACCATCGCAGTCATGCCCCGCTCCGCGCAAGAACCCGCCAATGCCCTCTGGCTGGCCATGACCACCGTAGGCAGCGCCGCCCAAGCGCGCGAACTGGCGCAAGCCGCAGTGCAGGCACGGCTTGCGGCATGCGCGCAAATCAGCGCCATCGAAAGCGTGTACCGCTGGCAAGGCGAGGTGCTGCAAGAAGCCGAGTGGCGCGTGCTATTCAAAACCACGGCACGCGCCTGGCCCGCGCTACAGGCGGCGCTGGCACAGTGGCATCCGTATGAACTGCCCGCCATCGCAGGCTGGCCTCTGGATGCAGTCCTGCCCGCTTTCGCCCAATGGGTGCAGGAAGAAACAACCCCGCCAGCAGCGCCCGCGCCCATCTGAGACTGAATCCAAAACGGCGGCGGGGCAAGCCCGCCAAACAAAGCCCGCTCGCAATTCAGGCGGCCAAAATGGAAAGTTGATGCGACTGACGACGGCCTCGCCCGTTTGCAGCAGGCTCATGCCGCTGCCTTCTGCGTAGCCGCAGCCAAAGTCAAAGCTGCGGCTGAGCGATTCTGTCCAGACGCCAGCGTCCGCCCCCCGCAGCCAGCAGCAAGGTGTCGCGCGGATCGCGCGCGGTGTTGCGAAGGTCTCGTCCAGCAGCGCCAGAGTGGCTTCGCGCGCATCCCGTGCGGCGGCAGGGCGTGCCTGCGGCATGGGCAGGCCGCTCATGACGCTGCCCAGAAAGTCCTGCGCGAAGGCGGCAGCCGGGTCATTGGGGTTGCCCAGCGCTTGCAGGGCGCTGCCCGTGGCGCGCGAGAGCAGGTGCATCATGCTGCGCTGGCTGGACGAAAGGTTCAGCCAGCTGGCAATGTGGGCGTCAATGCGCGCGCGCACTTCGCCTGCCGCGCGTCAGGGCTTGCCAATTATGCTAGCCATCCTTATGCAGAAATATTATTCATGTTGGGCATGCATTCCATTATTCCAACCTGAAATCGAATTTTTTCGGCAATCCCAATCTTATATCATTATCACGAGCCATTGTCAGTACTTTGACAATGGTATCAAACGCGGATCCCAAACGCTGCCTGGACAACTCTGAATTATTCCAGTGCAGCATAATTCCACTGCCAGATCCGGAGCTCATCATGTCCCATAGTGCATCGGTATTATTTCCATAGTATGGCCCAAAGTCTAATTTCTCTGCCATCAGCTTATGGAAGTCCCTTTCCGAACAAATGTCCTGTCCATTGATTTCAATGTGTCTTACACTCATTTCCAGCGCCCAATAGAGTATATTATGAGATCCTGTGTTACTGAATAGCGCTCTTCAATACACTCCGGGTCGGAGTGTATGCCCTTTACTTCAATTCAGGTAAAACTGAGACCGCAGAAAGGCTTTGCTTGACAATTTCCAACTCATAAAGATCGTCATGATTGTCTACAGTCAGATAAGCCGTTACGTCCACGCCATCTGTATCCTTGAAATCATATTCAGCAATCACTTTGTCATAGCTGGAGTTTGCGTGGTTTGGTCTAAATCTTAGACTGCCTCCCTTGTCGCCAATATCATTCACCCACATATTCGCCAATGCGCTAGCATATCTTTCATGCCATCGCGTTCCCTTCAATAACCCATTGATGAATGCAATTTCCCTGCTGGTCATCTTCCGCATGGTTGCTGCATTGTGTGTCAGCCCATCAGGCCATTTGTCCCATTTTTTTTCTGATTCATTATCCCTAATTGCTTTCTTGAGAAAGATCTGCGCTTTATTGACGATTAGGTTCATTTCCTCAAGCGAAATCCAAACATCTTTATTGCTCTGGTAGATAATGAAGTCAAGGCTTCTATCATCATTAATTCGAATTTCCATGAACGGGTTGCTCAATTCTTCGCCACGATGGACACATATATAAGCATATTCATTGGAAACATCTGCAATATATTCAAACTTCAGTTCTGGAATCATCATTTAATCCCCCTAAACCCAATAAACTCTCCTGAAGCATGCCAACTGGAAGCCATTCCGTTCGGAAGCGTATAAGTAACCCATCCCCCTGGGTAGCTTCTACTAGTTCCTGAAGTACGTACGCCATTTGTCAATGTATCTATTATGCGTTCTTGAGCCAGAGCATTTATATCAGCAACTCTTCGGTGAGCACTTCTCAATTCTTCATAACTATTGAAACCGAAATACTCCGGGTGCTTAGTCGCAGCACGTCCAGCCACGGTCATGCCTTGATTGTTCATGGGTTTCTCTGCTGCTCTGAGCAATTGAGTTGCTTCTGCCGATAGCGTCCGGCCAATATAAACACCCCCAGTCTGCCGCAACCGTGCCGTCGCCGGTTTTGCATTGGCAACGGCATCTGCCAGCGCCTCCAGCCCCGGCAAGCGATTGAGCCGCCCAAGCGCTGCGGCTCCCGCTCCGCCCATCATGGTCCCAGCCGCTCCATTGACATAAAGGTCCGCCGCCATGTCAGCGAGCGTGCGGCTGCGCCAGTAATCGCTGGCCGCCCGTCCAATCAGGCCCGGGTCGCTCATCACCTGGCTCAGGCCATCAGAGATTTCTCCGCGCACACGGCCATCGAGCAGCGAACCGTGCCTGCCGTGCCTTGCATGAAGCTGGCAAATGACCTCGCCGGTGTACGCGCCAAGGCGGCCAGTGCTGTCACAAGGCCGCCGCCATCGGCTACGGCCGCCTCATCCAGCCGGTCTATGACGCCTTCGCCCCACTGCCGCATGTTGCGGTTCAGGCGCTGGCCCCAGCTGGGTTCGGCAGGCTGCTGCGCGGTTGAAGGGGCCGGGCTGCCATGCTGGGCTTCAGGCCGCGCAGCTTGCGGCAGCCCCAGCCTTCTGGCGTTTTCCACGGTCGGAGCCCAATCCTGCGGCCTGGCCCACTCTGGCAGCGCTGGCTTTGAGGGCCGCATGGGCGCAGCAGGCGCTTGCGCGCGGATGCGCTCGATCTGCTCTCTCAAGTTCAGCTCGCGCGCGTTGCGGCCTATGACTTATCCGCCCAAACAAACGGTTGAGTCGGGCCAACTGAGTGGCCTTTAATCATCCGGCAGCCAAGCCCGCAAATGCTACCCAATTAATGGAACAAGAACTTCGAGCTTGACGCAATGATTTATTTGCCATAGTCGCCATAAAGAACTCATATGCAGCGCTGGCGCATGCGCAGCGGTTGCATTGGTCTAGCGGATGGCCAGTCATTCATGCGGGCGGGTTACCCGCTTCCGGTTTCTTGGGAAGAAAAACCTTGACTGAAACTTCGCCTGTAATCCGGTTTACACGCGCCTCGGTTAATACTATTGCATCTTCAGGGCGCTCGCCAGAGAAATACAACTCAAAAATGCCATATTCATCTTCAAGGCGAATGCCAAGAGTAAGATCATCGTCTCTGCCCGAAGGCCAAATATAATTCTTTAACGCATTACGCGTAGCCTCTTTAGCAATGGGCTCCATTTTTTTTACATCTAATTTACGTATCTTTTTTGTCATGGCTTCCATCCTTGCAAACTATCTCCGCCAGGAGTGAATATTATTCCATCTCCCCTGCTATTTAATATTCGACTCCTTGGGCGATCCAGAGTTTCGTAGCCAAATCTCTGATGCCCCATAGCTCCCAAGACACTTCTATCACCACTTGACGAGCGCAATACATGAGGTGTTTCTCCAGGATGGGTATGTGAAGACCAACGCCACCCTTGGCGAGCCAATTCACGTCCCATTTCTGGAGTGACCGGCACGGAAGTGTGATTGCCGCGAATAATCAGCCTGCGCCCGCCGACAGAGAACATGGCAAATTCATCTCCCGTAGCTGCAGTGAGCGCAACCAAATCTCGCTGGCCGAAGTTATTTCCCACAATGGCGCGTGAGCCGAATTCAGGCAATTGTTCCAAGACTGCCGATTGTCTCCGATTCAGTTCGCCATAGCCTCTAATAATGGCTAAAGGGTTTCCTCGCGTTGGGCTGGATGAAATACGCAATGTGATTCGTGGGGATGGCCTCGCAATGCTGTCCGCAATACGCATGGCCGCCTGGCCAATTTCCCCCACATCCCTGCCCATCCCCGGCAGGCGATTGAGCCGCCCAAGCGCTGCGGCTCCCGCTCCGCCCATCATGGCCCCGGCCGCTCCATTGGCATAAAGGTCTGCCGCCATGTCAGCGAGCG
>NZ_JARVII010000034.1:0-25107 GCF_029813755.1 Ottowia cancrivicina
AACAGCCAACAGCCAACAGCCAACAGCCAACAGCCAACAGCCAACAGCCAACAGCCAACAGCCAACAGCCAACAGCCAACAGCCAACAGCCTGACGCATGCGCTGCGCCGGGCTTCAGCGCCGATGCGCTGAAAGAGCGCGCCCGCACCCTCACGGCGCTGCTGCGGCAAGCCGCGCCTGAAGCCATCAGCGACGGGCAAATCGACATCCGCCGCCTGCAACAACTGCTGAAGCCTGACCAACCCGATCCGCCCGCCGCGCAAGAACATTACGAACTGGGCTGGGCGGGCAAGGCTGCCGCCCGCCGCGAAATCCAGCAAACCACCAGCGACACCCTGCTGCCCGACGCCGGCAACCCGCCGCAAGCGCCGCACATGCTCATCGAGGGCGAAAACCTGCAAGTGCTGCGCATCCTGCAAAAAAGCTATTACGGCAAGGTGAAGATGATTTACATCGACCCGCCGTACAACACCGGCAACGACAGCTTCGTTTACCCCGACGATTATTCGGAAACGCTCGCCGAATACCAGCGCCGCACCGGCGATAAAAACGAAGCCGGTTTTCTCAACCGGCAAAGCCTGTGGAAGAAAAACACAAAAGAAAACGGCCATTACCACAGCGCCTGGCTTTCCATGATGTATCCGCGCCTGTATCTGGCGCGCAACCTGCTGCGCGACGACGGCGTGATTTTCATCAGCATAGATGACAATGAGGCGGCGAATTTGAAGCTGCTTTGTGATGAGATATTTGGGGAGGAGAATTTTGTCGCGCAGTTCATTTGGGAGCGCGCATATTCACCAAAAAATGATGCCCGCTATGTTTCCAATAGTCATGATTATGTTTTTATGTATGCGCGCTCTTTGAATTGTTTTTCCATTGGCAGGCTGGAGAGAACAGAAGAGGCAAATGCGCGTTACTCAAACCCCGACAATGACCCGCAAGGAGTTTGGAAGCCAAGCGATATGTCGGTAAAAACTTATAACGCCACAAACGATTATCCAATTGTCCTTCCTTCAGGAAGGATAATTGAGCCTCCAACATCTAGATGCTGGAGCCTCTCTGAAAAAGCTTTTTCAGAGAGGCTCGCAGATAATAGGATTTGGTTTGGCGCAGATGGAAATAGTGTTCCGCAAATAAAAAGATTTCTTTCCGAGTTGAAGTTTGAAGGCATGGCGCCAACTTCAATTTTCTTTTACAAGGATGTTGGACATAGCCAAGAAGGCACAAAAGAGGTTGTTTCTCTATTTGATGGGAAAGGAAGCTTTGATGGTCCAAAACCTGTAAGATTAATCAGGCGTTTGATTAGACTATCCAATCTTCATCCAGATTCAATTGTCCTCGACTTCTTCGCTGGCTCCGGCACCACCATGCAGGCGGTGATGGAGCTGAATCTGGAAGACGGCGGCAACCGGCAGTGCATTTGCGTGCAGATTCCCGAAAAGCTGGAAGAAAACAGCGAGGCATACCAAGCCGGCTACCGCAGCATTGCCGACATTACCCGCGCCCGCATTGCCAAAGTCATTGAAAAGCTCAAAAAAGAGCAGCCGGAAAAAACCGCCGGCCTGGCCTGCGCGCAATTTACGCTGTCGCCCAGCCATTTCAGGCAGTGGCGCACGGATGTCAAAGAAGACCAACTGCACGGGCAGCTTGAAATCTTCCGGCAATCAGAAAAGACATCGCCGCAAACAGGCCACGCGCAAACCGCCATGCTGTCCGAGCTGCTTTTGAAAATGGGCCTGGGCGCATTGGGCGTGCAGGCCATTGCCAAATCCGAAACCGTGGCGGGCCTCACGGTTCACCGCGTTTTGCTCAATGACAACCGGGAGCTTTGGCTGTGCTTTGAACCCTATCAGTCCGCATTGAAGGACGAAATCGCCAAAGCGCGCCCGGCGCAAGTGGTTTTGCTCAATTCCTGCTTTACGGGCGAAAAGGCGGACGAGCAACTGGCCAATTTGCAACTGGAATTGCAGGGGCTGGGTATTGCCCTGACCGTGATTTGAAAGGCGCCGCCATGAATGAAAACAAAGCGACCCTGCCGGGCGGCTTGCGTTTGCAATTCACGCCGCAGGATTATCAAACCCGCGCCGTGAGCGCTGTGGTGCAGGCTTTTGAAGGCCAGCCCATCAGCAGCCCCGGCTTTCGCCTGCAACAGACTTCGGGCAGCGTGGAATATGCGCCCGATGGCAGCATTGCCAACCAGCTTTTGCTGACGGAAGAACAGATTTCGCAGAACGTGCAAAAAATACAAAGGGCAATGGCGGAAGAGCAGGAAAAACAGGGCCGGAAACCCATGCCCGTGATTGAAAAGATGGCGGCTGATCGCAGAAATGAAGGAAAAAAAGAATGGTTTTGCCCCCATTTCACGCTGGAAATGGAAACCGGCACGGGCAAAACCTACACCTTCATCAAGACCATTTACGAGCTGAACAAGGTATACGGTTTCAGGAAATTCGTGATCGTGACGCCCAGCGTGGCCATACGCGAAGGCGCCCAGGACAGCATCAATCAGGTCGGCCAAGAGATGACCCGGCGCAACATGAACATCCAGCCGACGCTGACCGAACGGCCGGGCCTGCCGGTTCGCATCATCGTCAACCGCGATCTGGTGCTGCGGCCCTACCAGCCACTTTTCTTTAACAGGGGGACTTCACGATGACGACGCGCAAGTTGCGGCTGGGGCCGCTGCCGAAAACGGAATCCACGAAGCTGACCTTTGCCTGCCCGGCCAGCCTGAAAGCCGACCTCGACCGCTACGCCGCGCTGCACGCGCAGACCTATGGCGAAGCGGTCGATACGGCAACGCTGATTCCGTATATGCTAGAGGCGTTTATGGCGGGGGATCGTGGATTCAGGGAGGGAGCTAGGTAGCAGTAACAAAAATCTGAACGGAATTCTATAATATCCATTATTAAACAGAAATAGACATTCAGCCTATCCAGAATATTTTGGCCTACCCTAAAGCCTTAGGGCTGCAAGTGTTTTCTGCTGAACGAGCGCGTTTAGATTACCGTTCTTAGGATGACTGGCGATGACCTGCACTATTGATTCGGCCATCATTCATATTGAATTATCCGGATACAACACAGCAAGAACAGGGCTTGCGGAGGTGCGGCATACAACTATTTGAGGGCCTGATCTATAAGCCGTCTATTTGTAGTTTTGTTTTTAAATCCAACATTATCGGAAAATTATGGCTATCACATACACGGAAGAAAAGAGCGCAGAATGGAACGCCTTTAAGGTAAATGGTGGATCCATAACATTTGAAATCGACCGCACAGACATCTCTCACGATGCAGCGTTTGAGACTCTGGCTTCTTTGCAATCGAAGCTGAGAACAGGATTTGAAATCCCTCCAACTTCATTGATCGAGACACCCGAACTTCAAGCACTTATTCAGCTCCATGGCTCAGAATGGGACTGCATCCTCTGTCGCATTTACCTTGCTGGCGGAAAGGTCGTTTATCGTCAACTTGAGAACGGCAAGTACGAGGCTGTCTGCACGGTTTCCGCAGTACAACAATTAATTTAAGTCAAAGCTGCCTCGTTGCGCGGATCAATTCAAGAGTTGGAAGTGCCGCACTGAGTCCAGGGTCAGGCCGGGTTTGCATATTCGATCAAAACCAGTTTTTGGGGCTTCTTCAGTTCTTTAATGAGGTTTTCGCTACGCTCCTTAATATCTTGCTTCAGGTACGAGGAAACCTCTGCAAGGCATCGGAGCAAATCCATAGTCAAGGCAAGATGGTAGTGCCTTGTGTGTTGTACGCCATCTATGTCGATAGCGATGACACCCTGATTATCGACAAAATAGGAGACCTGGTGACGATCGTGCTCTAGCTCCTTATGTGCATACTGCTTATTTCTGAGGTTGTCGAATTTCTCGTGTGCGAGCTTTAGATCTTCATTGCCCTTGAATACACGCAAATGGTCGAGCTTGGAGCGCCCATCCCCTCCGGCAAACATCTGAATATATCCAACAACTATGCCGGAAAATAAAACTTCAAGGCTCTGCCACAGTTTTGGACTCAAAAACGCCAGTACGTACATTTTTCCAGAACGCCTCACCATTCCCCATATGGCCTCCCGATCCATGTCGAGTTGGGTTGGAGGAGGGGCATCCTTGAGAATTTCCTCAAAACTGGCAGGGATATCCGGCGGCATTGGAAATTTCTGCTTTGGAGCGGGATGGGGTTCAATTATTTCCGCGATCGCCTGGAGTGACTGCATCAGTTGATGCACCTGATAGCTCTGCTCAATCCTGTCTTCCAGTGACTTGATTTTTTCCTGAAGCCTCTTGTCACCAACGAAAGCCTCATGGTTTTTAGGAAACAGCTTGCTCATTGATTGCGCCATTCTGTCCTCGCATCAGATCCTGATGAATATCGAAAAATCAGGAAATTCTACTGTACGATAGTATCTCTTTGGTATCCGCGAATCTGGGCAGCACGGAATTGGGCATTCGTCGCCATAGCACGCCCCGACTTGCTTTCCCAAGGCTCTCATGTGGCTCCCAGCCCACTACGCCGGATCGCCTGCAAGCAGCACAAAACAGAGCTAACCTATTGCCCCGTATATGGTTTCAAGCTTCGCGTGATTTGCATGAAGGGCTTGACGCCGGCCCTTTTTTGTGGCGGAGACCAAGTTCAGTACGGCAAACAAAAACCTGCGCCGGGATGAACGCCTCAAGATTGCCTGCGGACACAAGCATTTCGGGCTGGCGCAGGCGGTGGCGTTCGCTGCGGTGAACTCGCTGGATGCGCTGAAAGCAAAGACAACCGGTGCGGGCTGCGCTGGTCAGGCCGCTTCATCCAGCCCTTCGCCCAGCATTTCGCCCCATTCGTAGAGCGCGCCGAGGATGTCTTGCGAGCGCTCGTCTTCGCGCGCTTGCGCCAGCGCGTCGATGCGGTCGAAGTAGCTTTGCAGGGTGAGCGCGCCGCCCGCGCCGTGCAGCAGGCGGGCCTGGCAGTGTTCGCGCCAGCGGCGCTGCTCGTCGGGCGTGAGGCTTTCGGGGCGGTTGCGGGCGCGCCAGCGCCAGACCAGCTCGTGCAGGCGCGCGTCGTCAAAGCCGGGCAGGCGGGGCGGCTCGCTGCTGCCGGGCTTGAGGGCGCGGTGCAGCTCGTCCAGGCGGCGGCGGTCGTCGCGGCTTGTGAAGCCGCCATAAAGGTCTTCGTCCACGTCCACGGCGGCGGCTTCGGGGCGGGCATAAACCTGCTGCCACAGCGCGCTCAAGTCCGGCAGGGCGCGCAAGTGCTCCAGGTGGGTTTGGGCCTGGGCAAAGTCGATGCCCCATTGCCGCGCCTGTTCAGGCCGCAGGGTTTTGAGGGCGGCGATGACGATGGGCGCCTTGTTCAGGTGCACGCCCTTGATGGGCAGGCGCGGCGTGCCTTCGGGCAGCTCTTGCGCGGGGGTGAACAGGCGCTGGCGGACTTGCTCGGGCGTGAGGGCGGCCAGCTCGGCGGGGTCGTGCATCAAGTCCCAGGCCAGCACTTCGTTTTTGTTGGCCGGGTGCATGGCCAGCGGGGCCATGAGGGCGATGCAGCCGCGCGCCGCGCCGAACATGCCGCTGACGTGCAGGAAGGGCCGCGCCGAGGCCACGGCAGCGGGCAGGCCCATCTCTTGCGCCACGCGCTCTTTGCTGCGCAGGGCCAGGCAGAAGTCAAAAAGGCGCGGCTGGCTTTGGCGGATGAGGCGGGCCAGGGCAAGGGTGGCGCGCACGTCGGACAGGGCGTCGTGCGCGGCTTCATGCGCCAGGCCGTTGGCGGCGGCCAGGTGTTCGAGCTTGAAGCTGGGCAGGCCGTCTTCGCCCGTGGGCCACTGCACGCCTTCGGGGCGCAGGGCGTGGGCGCAGCGGGCCACGTCGAGCAAATCCCAGCGGCCATTGCCGTTTTGCCATTCGCGCGCGTAGGGGTCGATGAGGTTGCGCCACAGCAGATGGCGCGTGACTTCGTCGTCAAAGCGGATGCTGTTGTAGCCCACGCCCACGGTGCCCGGCTCGGCCAGCGCGGCGTTCACGCGGGCGGCAAATTCGCTCTCCGGCAGGCCGCGCTGCGCGCAAAGCTGCGGGGTGATGCCGGTGATCAGGCAGCTTTCAGGCTCGGGCAGCGCGTCTGCCGCAGGGCGGCAGTACAGCATGAGCGGCTCGCCCGTTTCGTTCAGATCGGCATCGGTGCGGATGGCGGCGAACTGCGCCGGCCGGTCGCGGCGCGGATTGGCCCCGAAGGTTTCGTAGTCGTGCCAGAGAAAAGAAAGAGGCGGCGTGGCTTGCATGCGACAGCGGGAGCGTCAGGAAAAGGGCCGCGATGGTACGGCGGCTGGCAGGCTGCGGGGCCTTGCAGTCAAAGGAGCCATCAGCGCACGGACGGTGGAGTGCATTTTTCAGCGCGGTTTTGAGGCCGTGCGGTTTTGCGGTGCGTGAAAGCAAAAGGCATCAAAAGCGCCGCCTGCCTACAATCGCCGCCGCCCGCGCGCCAGCTTTGCCCCGGCTGGCGCGCGGTTTTCATTTCATCCGGGGCCATGTCGAGGACAACCATGTACAAAAACCTCCCCGCCGCGAGGGCACGCGCGGCGATTTCCCTTTCTGTGCGGGCTTGCGCAGCTGCCTGCCTTGTGCTGGCCGCTGCTTCCCAGTCTGCCCTGGCTCAACCCGCCTTGGCCCAGCCTGCAAGCGCGCCCGAAAGCGCGCCGCTGCAAGCCGCCTGGGTTTACATGTCGGTGGTGCCGCCTGCGGGCTGGACGCGCCAGCACGATCAGGCCCGCCTGCAAGCCGAGCGCGCGCTGGGCGGGCGCGTGCAAACCAGCGCCGTGCCTGATGTGCCCGAAAACGCCGCCGATGCCGAGCGCGTGCTGCGCGATCTGGCGCGGCAAGGCAAGCGCGTCATCTTCACCACCAGCTTTGGCTACATGCAGCCCGTGATGAAGGTGGCGGCGGAGTTTCCCGGCGTGAAATTCGAGTGCCTGACCTGCCTGCACACCGCGCCCAATGTGGCCGTGGCCAATGCCCGCTTTTACGAAGGGCGCTATCTGGCCGGCATTGCGGCGGGCCGCATGAGCGAAAGCGGGCAAATCGGCTATGTGGCCGGTTTTCCCATTCCTGAAGTGCTGCAAGGCATCAACGCCTTCGCGCAGGGCCTGCGCAGCGTCGCGCCCAAGGCGCGCGTCAAGGTGGTGTGGCTGAACGAATGGTTCAACCCGCCGCGCGAGCGCGATGCGGCCATGACGCTCATCAACCAGGGCGCCGATGTGCTGGCCTTTCACACCGGCTCGACCGCTGTGATGGCCGCCGCCCAGGAGCGCGGCAAGCTCGCCGTGGCCTACCACTCCGACATGCGCATGGCCGCGCCCGATGCGCAGCTGCTGGCCGTGACGCACCAGTGGGGCGACTACGAAACGCGCCGCCTGCAAGCCGCGCTGGACGGCACATGGCAAAGCCAGCGCCTGTGGGGCGGCGTGAAAGACGGCATGGTCAGCGTGGGCCACTTCGGCCCGCGCGTGCCCGAAGCCGTGCAAAAGCAGGTGCTTGCCCGCCAGGCCGACATGGCCGCAGGCCGCCTGCATCCTTTTGCCGGCCCCTTGCGCGACAACACGGGCCGCGAAGTGCTGCCCGCCGGGCAAACGCTCACGGATCAGCAAATCATGGAAATGAACTGGCTGGCCGAGGGCGTGCAAGGCACGCTGCCGCACTGAAAACCGGCTCAAAGTTCGCCTGAGGGAGCGACAGGCGCAGCCTTGGGCGCTTTGGGGCCTTGCAGCCGCCTTGCCGGGCCGCAAGCGCTGCCTGCCGCCCATCCCGGCCCGCGCTTTTGCTCTCACGGTCAGGCTCTGAACCGGTTCTGAGGGCGCGGGCAGAGGGCTTGGCAAGGGGCCAGTTCAGCTCCTTGATTCATAGCAAGACGTCCTAGTGCTGCGGGCGCAAGAGCCGTTTTCATGCCCTTGAATTCGCTCCTCTTTCTATCCTCTTTCTGATGTGCATGCAGGCGGCGTCTTGCTTGAAGCGGCCTGCCCCGGCCATCAAGACGAAACAACGCCGCAAGCTCCGGCGCGGCCTGCGCGAAGAGCGCTCCCGCCCCTGACCCGTCTGTTCCTGACGAACGGAACGCCCGCGCTGGCGGAAAAGGGAAAGCCGCCTTCAGTTCGCTCCCGTATTCATAGCGTTATGTCCTGGTGGAATGTGCGCAAACGCCGTTTTCGGCCTCTTGAATTTGCTCCTGCTTTTGATGGGCCAATCCCCCGCACTGGCGGGCAAAAAGCGCGTGGGCCGAGGCCGCGCCCCAATCTGCTCTTTCTGCACTCGCGGACAGATTGCGTACAGGCGCTTACGCGGGGGCGCTGCCAGCGTCGTCGTCTTCGCCAGCGGGCAGGGCTGGGGCGGGAAGGCTGGGCGGGGCGCTGGCCGGGCGGGTCAGCCAGGTCTGCAAAAAGGCGGGGAAGGCCCGCACGGGCAAGGGCGAGGGGCCGTCGTGCCGCCAGCGCACGCGCCAGGCGCTGGCGGGGCCGGGCATGGGCAGTTCGGCGTCCAGGGCCAGGGTGCCGCTGGTTTTGCCGCTGCCGGGCGCGCCCAGCAAGGCCAGCCAGTCCTGCACGGGAATGGCGGGGCCGTGCAGGCGCAGCAGCCAGCCCCGGCCGTCTTGTTCCGGGGCGCGGTCGGCCTGCCACCACAGGGTGATCAGGGGCGGCTGCGGGCTGGCGGGCTGGCTGTCTGACGCGGGCGGCGCGGTGAGCGGGTTGGCGCCAAGCATGAGGGTGCCGCGCAGGTGCTGCACGCGGTCGCGCATGAGGGCAAGCTGGACGGCGGGCAGGCGCAGGGCATGGGCGGGCCGGCCTGCGGCAGGCAGGGGCAGTGCGCAAGGCTCGCAGTGCAGGATGAGGATGGGCGCTTCGTTCAAGCCCTTGCCCCGGGCGGGCAGCCAGGCGATATCCAGCGGGCCGTAGCGGGTGCGCAGTTGCAGGCCGTCAAGCTGCGGGCCGAGCCAGGGAGAGGTGCCCAGCCAGGCCAGTTGCACGGCGCTGGCGCGTATGGCCCAGGGGCCGCTGCCGAGGGTGATGGCCCATTCCCCCGCCTGCGGGGCGAGCGCGGCGCGCAGCAGCGCCCAGGCCATGAGCGGCAGGGCGGCCAGGATGGCGGCCGCGCAGGCAAGAACGCGGAGCCAGCGGCGGCGGGCGAAAGAGGTTGGGGCAGGCATGAGCGAAGCAGGGAGCGGGGGTGGCGGTGGCGTTCGGGGCCGGTTCAAAGTCTGTGCGCGGGCGCAAAAAGCGTGGGTGGTATTGGGCGGGGCTGCCGTGTTGCAGACAGTCAGGCTGGTCTGCGCTTTGCAGCCCATGCCGATTCGCGGTCCCTCACTGTTAAACCTTATCATCCATATGGTAACAGTAAAGCCATTTTAATTCCTGCAAGCGCCGGGCCTGATATTAAGGGGTTTTGCCGCAGACAAAAGAAACCCCTGCATGCCAGAGAAATATTGGGAGAAACCTGTGAGGGTAAAAAAGATCGCTATTGTCAGCCCTTCGCTGGGCTTGCTTGGCGAGCCGTTTGTGAAGCACGAGAAAGAAATAGGCTTCAGGCGTTTGCGTTCATATGGAATAGAAGTGGTTGCCGCTGCAAATGCCTGCAAGGGCATTGAGTTTCTCAAACGCCATCCCGAAGCCCGCGCGCAGGATTTGCTGGATGCTTTTCGTGATCCGTCTGTCGATATGATACTGTGCGCCATTGGCGGAGATGACACCTACCGGCTGCTGCCGCATTTGTTTGAACATGATGAATTACTGCATGCGGCCAGCAATAGCCAAAAAATTTTTCTCGGCTTTTCCGATGCGACGGTAAATCATTTTATGCTGCATAAAGCAGGCATCCATACGTTTTATGGCCAGTCGTTTCTGTCGGATGTGTGCGAGCTTGAAGATGAAATGCTGCCGTATTCGCGGAAGTATTTTGAGGAATTGCTCGCAACCGGCACAATACGAGAGATACGCCCGAGCGATGTCTGGTATGGTGAACGCACGGCATTTGATGAATCGCAAATTGGCGTCAAACGGGTGCGGCATCCGAATCGCGGATTTGAATTGTTGCAAGGCAATGCCGTATTCTCCGGCAAAATCCTGGGCGGCTGCATCGAGACAATATATGATCTGTTTGACCATGCCCGCCATGATGACAGCCCTGCCCTGTGCCGCCAGTATGATATTTTCCCGAGTGTTGATGACTGGCGTGGCAAAATACTGCTTCTGGAATCAAGCGAAGAGTGCGCCAAACCTGAAATCTATCAAAAGATGCTGCAAACATTGAAAGCGGCCGGCATTTTTGAAGTTGCAAATGGCGTTCTTGCCGGAAAGCCAATGAATGAGGTGCATTAT
This sequence comes from Ottowia cancrivicina, assembly GCF_029813755.1. NCBI lineage: Bacteria > Pseudomonadati > Pseudomonadota > Betaproteobacteria > Burkholderiales > Comamonadaceae > Ottowia > Ottowia cancrivicina. The sequence goes on from NZ_JARVII010000034.1 coordinate 10,348, forward strand.
GAAGAATACAAGCGCCTCTTGATAAGCGAAATAAACAAGCCGGATTTGCCGGTTATGTATAACTTGAATGTCGGGCACGCAACGCCGAGGTGCATTGTTCCGTTGAATGTTGAAGCAACGGTTGATGCCGCAAGGCAGGTCATAAGGTTTGCATGGGGCAGAGAATAATCTTGAGGGTAAAAAATCGATTTCTGGTCTTGAGCAGGCTTCCAGAAAGGCATGCAGGCATTAAAAACAGGAGCAAATTCATGACCCCGGAAAACGGCTCCCGCGCTCTTTCCACTAGGACGTATTGCTATTGATTAAGGAGCAAATTCGGGCTTTGGGTCTGTAGAGGCGAAGGAGTGGAATTGGGCATGCCCTGCACTGCGCGGGCGGCCCTTGAAGGCGGGTGGTTTGAAGGCAATGTGAAGCGGCCCGCCGCACAAAGCCTGCGTGCGGCGGGCGTGAAGGCGAATTTCATCGCCTCCGCGCAAAACGGCGCGATCATCGCGGCCTTTGTCGAGTCTGTTTGCCATCTGTTTTTCAGATGCAAAAAACGCGGCCCCGGGCGGTCTGCGGACAGTCAGGCCCGTCTGCGGCTTTCGCCTTGCGGCCCATCTCGATTCCCGCGCTGTTGCCCTCGCGGTCAGCTGGCAGGCAGGCTCTCTCATTTGAACCGGAAAAGGAAAAAAACATGACCTTGCGCCTGACGGCCTGGCGCGATTCGCTGCTGGCCAAAACCGCTTTGCTCTTTGTGCTGTGGCTTGTGCTGTGCATTCCGCTGAGCGAAATTCTGGGGCTGATCCGCGAGCGCGGCGACAGCCAGCGCCGCGCCGCTGAAGAGCTGGCGCAAACCCACGTGGGCGCGCAGACGCTGGCCGCGCCTTATCTGCTGGTGCCTTATGTGGAGCGCTGGCGCGAGCCAGTGCGCGATGACAAGGGCCAGATCACGGGCGAAGAGTTGCGCCAGCGGCAGGACGTGGCCATCGTGTTCCCCAAAACGCAAACGATGCAGGGCGCGCTGGCCACGCAAGAGCGCTACCGGGGCATTTTCAAAGTGCCTTTCTACCGGCTGACGGCCAAGGTGCAGGGCGAAATTCCCCCGTTTGACGTGGACAGCCTGCCGCATAGCGTGGAAGGCTCGCAGATTGAAGTGGGCGGCGAAGCTGGCGCGCCGGTGCTGGTGCTGTCCATGTCTGATTTGCGCGGGCTGGAAGGCGCGCCGCAGCTTGAAGCCGCCGGGCAGGCGCTGACGCTGGAGCGCGGGCTGCCCCGGGCCGCGGCGCAATCCGCGCTGGCCGCTGGCAGCGTGCAGGCGGCGCTGTCGGGCCAGGCGCTGGATACCTGGCAGCAAGGGCAGGCGCTGCCCTACGTGCTGGATATGACGCTGGCCGGCCAAAGCCATCTGGCCGTGGCTCCGCTGGGCGAGGACACCACGGCGCAGCTTTCATCGGCCTGGCCGCACCCGGGCTTTGGCGGGCGCTTTCTGGCGGCTGAACGCACGGTGAGCGATACGGGCTTTGAGGCGCACTGGCGCATCTCTTCCCTGACCACGCAGGCGCGCGCCCAGCTGGCCGCAGCGCTCAAGCAGGAAAAAGCGGCGAACCTGGAGCGGCTGGAAACCTTTGATGTCACGCTGACGCAGCCCGTGAACGTGTATTCCATGAGCGAGCGTGCGGCCAAGTACGGCGGCCTGTTCATCGCGCTGGTCATCATGGCCGCTTTCATGGTGGAGCTGTTCAAGCGCCTGCGCCTGCACCCCGTGCAGTACGGGCTGGTGGGGCTGTCGATCGCCGTGTTCTTCTTGCTGCTGCTGGCGCTGTCGGAAAAAATGGCCTTCGCTTGGGCCTACGCGGGCGCGGCGGCGGCCAGCGTGGCGCTGCTGGGCTTGTATTTCAGCGCCGTGCTGGGCGGCGCGCAGCGCGGCGGGGCGCTGGCGGCTTACGTGGCCGTGCTCTACGCGGCGCTGTATGGGCTGCTGGCTTCTGAAAACAACGCCCTCTTGCTGGGCGCGCTGCTTGTGTTCGCCATGCTGGCTGCGCTGATGCTGGGCACCCGCCATGTGGACTGGTGGCAGCTGGGCGGCGGCAAGGAGCGGGGCATCGAGCCGCCTGATTTCCCGGAGCAGGGCTGAGAGCTTGCTCAAAGCCTGTCCGTGGGTGCAAAAGCGCGCCTGGCCCCGCCTGCCAGGCCGCGCCCCAAGGGGGGTGGGTTTCCGTAAGCCGGTTTTCAGGACAAAGGCTGGATGCCCGCCACCAGCCAGCCGCCAGGGCCGGTTTTGGGCTTGGTCATGTTCCAGGCTTCGCGAAATGGGCTGGGGCCGTTGCCGTCTTCGGTGATAAGGCCGCTGAATTCGACGCTGGCCATGTATTCGGCAGGCAGCTCCTCAATGCCCAGCAGCTGCGCTTGCAGCATGTTGACCACGGTCTGGCTGGGCTGGCCGCCGCGCTCGGCCAGGCGGGCGCGGGTTTCGGCCAGCATTTCATCGGTCATCATGGCGCGCAAGGCGGCTTCGTCGCCCTTGTCCCAGGCGGCCTGAAGCGAGATGAAATTGCGCCGCGCCGCTTCGGTAAAGCCCGCAATATCAAAGCCGGCAGGAATGCCCCAGCCTTGCGGGCCGGAAAGGGCCGAGCCGATCATGGAGCCGCCTGCGGTCGTGGCCGTGCGCTCCCACGGGCGGGCGCTGGCATCGTTGCCTACCTTGGCCGGGTTGTAGGAATTGGCCGCTGGCCAGGCGGGGCCGCCTGCGGCCTGGGCTGCGCCGCCGCGCCGCATGCGCAGCACGGCCATGCCCGCCATGACGAGCAGGGCAATGAGCAGCACATTGGCGAAGCCCTCGCCCAGCCCCAGGGCGTTGGCCAGCCAGGCCAGGCCCAGGCCAGCGGCCAGGCCGCCCAGCAGGCCGCCCCACTGGCGGCGCGGCTGTTGGGCGGCCTGTTGCTGGCCGGGCGCGGCTGGCTGCTGGCGGGCCGCTTCGCGCTGGGTGACCTGGCTGGACTGGCGGCCCGCCGATCGGCCGCCGCCCAGGCGCGCGGCCTCGGCGTCGAAGCTGAATGCGGCCAGCAGCGCAAAGGCCAGCGCCAGCGCAATGAGGCGCATGATGTGTTGCAGGAAGTGGCGCGCGGGGCGACTCGGGAAGGCAGATGTCATGGCAGGTGTCTCCTGGTCAGAAAAAAGAAAAGGGTTCGCGCGCCTGAAGAAGGGGGCGCAAAGCGGGGATTCAAGCGGGGATGCCCGGGCAGGCGGGGCGAAGGTTGCCCGGCGCGGACAGACCGCAAACAGTCTCTCAGGCCCAAGCGGGCGGCGATGATAGGACCCCGGAAGACGCACCCGCGCCAAAGCCTGCTTGCCATCGGACAGAAGGCAAACCGATTCTGATGAGCGGATAGCCGGGCGGCCAACAGGCTTTCAGGGGCATTTCTAGAATCGCGGCCAGCTCACTCAAACCGCACCAGCTGATTTTCATGAACGTCATTCATCCGGGCGCTTTTCTCACGCTGCATTACCGCCTTGCGGGGCCGCAAGGCGATGTCGTCAATACCTTTGCGGGGCCGCCGGCCACGCTCACGCTGGGCACAGGCTCGCTGGCGCCCGCGCTGGAGCAGCGCCTGCTGGGGCTGGCCGAAGGCGCGCGCGCCACATTCGAGCTGCCCGAAGGCGAAGTGTTTGGCCAGCGCAACCCCGACATGATCCAGTGGCTGCCCCGCAAGGAGCTGGACGAGCTGGACGCGCCCGACGCCGCCTATGCCGTGGGCGAAGTGCTGGAGCTGGCGCGGCCTGATGGCCAGGGCACTTTTGCGGGCGTGGTTCTGGCCGTGCGTGACGATGGCGCGGTGCAGCTGGACTTCAACCACCCGCTGGCAGGCCGCCCCGTGAGCTTTGAAGTGCAAATCATCGGGGTGATGAATGACTGAAGCGGCGGACGCCGCCAGCGGCATTGCAAGCGCTGTTGCAAGCCGCATCGAAAACGGCATTGAAAACGCGCAAGGCCAGGATGCCGAAGTGCTGCTGGCCGCGCCGCGCGGCTTTTGCGCCGGCGTGGACCGGGCCATTGAAATCGTGGAGCGCGCGCTGGCCAAATTCGGCGCGCCCATCTATGTGCGCCACGAAATCGTGCACAACACCTACGTGGTCAATGACCTGAAAGCCAAAGGCGCCATCTTCATCGAAGAGCTGGACGACGTGCCGCCCGGCGCCACGCTCATCTTCAGCGCCCACGGCGTGCCCAAGGCCGTGCAGCGTGAAGCCCAGCAGCGGGGCTTTCGCATCTTCGACGCCACCTGCCCGCTGGTGAGCAAGGTGCATGTGGAAGTGGCCAAGCTCCACAGGCAAGGCTACGAATTCATCATGATCGGCCACAAGCGCCACCCCGAAGTGGAAGGCACGCTGGGCCAGCTGCCGCCCGGCACGATTCACCTGGTGGAAACGGAAGAAGACGTGCAGCGCGTGCAGCCCTCGCAGACCGAAAAACTGGCCGTCGTCACGCAAACCACGCTCAGCGTGGACGACGCGGCCAGCATCACCGCCGCCGTGAAAGCGCGCTTTCCGCAAGTGCGCCAGCCCAAGCAGCAAGACATCTGCTACGCCACGCAGAACCGCCAGGACGCGGTGAAAGTGATGAGTCCGAAGGTGGATGTGGTCATCGTCGTGGGCAGCCCGACCAGCAGCAACTCCAACCGCCTGCGCGAGGTAGCCCGCCGCCTGGGCACTGAAAGCTACATGGTGGACAGCGCCGAAGACCTGCGCCCCGAATGGGTGCAGGGCAAATCCCGCATCGGCCTGACGGCAGGCGCGTCAGCCCCTGACATTCTGGTGCGGCAGGTGATTGAGCGGCTGCGCGCGCTGGGCGCGGTATCGGTGCGCACGCTTGAAGGCGTGCAAGAAAGCATGAAATTCCCGCTGCCCAAGGGGCTGAAGCTGGACGGGCAGGAAGCCAGCGGCCTCCAGCACCTGCGCTGAGAGCCTGTTTGCCACCCGCCTGTGGGAGCGCAAAGAGCGTGGACAGGGAGAAGTCTGCGGCCTTGCAAATCCCCGCTGGGCCGCAAGGGATGAGGCGCTGGCAGCGAGCGCATTGATTTGCTCTTTTATCTATAGCTATACGTCCTAGTGAAATCAGCGCAGGGCAGCATTTAAGCCCCTCTTAATTTGCTCCTGCTTTTGATATATCTGCAGGCCGCAAGCAGGTTCCGTGGCAAGGGCTGCGCCGTGATGGGCGTATCTACAATTGCCAGCTTTGTATAAACACACGGCAAGGATCGCCATGCAAACCCAACTGGGCAAATGGGGCAACAGCACCGGCTTGCGCATTCCGGCGGAAATGCTGGTTCATCTGGGCGGCGACAAGAATGCACGCGTTGAAATCAGCCCGCTGCCTGAAGGCGGGCTGCTGATCAGGCCCGTGGTGCAGGCGCAGCCGTGCAGCAAAACGCCCGCCGAATGGGCCGAGCAGTTGCGCGCTTTGCAACGCTCCATGCCCGTGGGCCACTCCGTCGTGCGCCAGATGCGCGATGAAGAACTGTGAGCCGCACGCGCATGACCATCGCCCGCACCTATGTGGATACCCCCGTGCTGATGGCCCTGGTGTGCCCCGAACCCGAATCGGAGCGCGCGCTGCGGTGGCTGGGTTCCTGCCAGTGGCAGGAGCTGCTGATTTCGCCTTGGACGCACGCTGAACTGGCTGGCGCTCTGGCCGTCAAGCAGCGTTTGCGGCAGCTCAGTGCGGCCAAGGCGCAGCAGGCGCTGGAGCAGGGCCGCTCCTTTTTGTCCAACGTGCCGTGCGCAGACATCACCCTGGCTGACTTTGATGCCGCTGCCGCGCTGTGCGCCCCTGCTGCCGCCAGATTGCGCGCGCCGGATGCCCTGCATCTGGCCGTGGCCGCGCGCAGCGGCTGCAACGCGCTGGCTACTTTTGACGCCGGCATGCAAAAAGCCGCCCGCAAGCTGGGGCTGGCATCCGTCTTTTTTTGAAGCCCTTTTCTTTCCAGAGCATGACTACACAAAACCTCCTCGTCGAACTCTTCACCGAAGAACTGCCCCCGAAGGCGCTGCAAAAGCTGGGCGAAGCCTTTGCCGGGCGGCTGCTGGAGCAGCTGCGCGCGCAGGGCCTGGCCGCCGAAGGCGCGCAGGCCACGCCTTACGCCACGCCGCGCCGGCTGGCCGCGCACATCACGCAAGTCAAGGCCCGGGCCGATGACCAGCCGCGCCGCATCAAGCTCATGCCCGTGAGCGTGGGGCTGACGGCAGACGGCCAGCCCACGCCCGCGCTGCTGAAAAAGCTGCATGCCGTGGGCGCTGACGCCGCCGCCGTGCCCCGCCTGCAACGCGCGCCGGACGGCAAGGCCGAGGCCCTGTTTCTGGACAGCGTGGCGCCCGGCGCGAGCTTGCAGGCCGGCTTGCAGGCGGCGCTGCATGAGGCCATCGCCAAACTGCCCATTCCGAAGGTGATGACCTACCAGCTGCAAAGCGGCACGCCCCTGCCCGGCTGGGACAGCGTGCAGTTCGTGCGCCCCGCGCATGGCCTGCTGGCGCTGCACGGCGCAGATGTTGTGCCCGTAACCGCGCTGGGCCTGACGGCGGGCCGCCTCACGCACGGCCACCGCTTTGAAGCGCAGGCCGATCCCATCGAAATCGCCCATGCCGACGACTACGCCCGCGCCCTGCGCGAGCAAGGCGCGGTGATTGCCAGCTTTGCCGAGCGCCGCGCCGACATTGCCGCGCAATTGCAAGCGGCCGCCGCACAGGCCGGCCAGCAGCTGGGCGAAGAGCTGAATCCCATTCAAGACGAGGCCCTGCTCGATGAAGTCACCGCCCTGGTGGAGCGCCCCAAGGTGCTCATCTGCCAGTTCGAGCAAGAGTTTTTGCAGGTGCCGCAAGAGTGCCTCATCCTCACCATGAAGGCCAACCAGAAGTACTTTCCGCTGCTCGACGGCGCGGGCCGGCTCGCCAACCGCTTTCTCGTGGTCAGCAACATCAGCCCGCAAGACGCCGGCGCCGTCATCGGCGGCAACGAGCGCGTGGTGCGCCCGCGCCTGGCCGACGCGCGCTTTTTCTTCGAGCAAGACCTCAAAAAAACCCTGGAAAGCCGCGTGCCCGGCCTGGCCAAAGTCGTCTATCACAACAAGCTGGGCACCCAGGGCGAGCGCAGCGAGCGCGTGCGCCAGATTGCCCATGCCATCGTCAATCAGCTGCGGCAGGCGCAATACCCCTACACGCCCGAAGACAAAAGCGCCTTTGACGCGCTGGACAGCAAAGTCCAGCAAGCCGCGCGCCTGGCCAAATGCGATTTGCTCACCGACATGGTGGGCGAATTTCCCGAGCTGCAAGGCGTGATGGGCGGCTACTACGCCCGCCACGAGGGCCTACGCGACGGCGTGGCCATCGCCATTGAAGACCACTACAAACCGCGCTTTGCGGGCGACGCCCTGCCGCGCAACCACACCGGCTGCGTGCTCGCGCTGGCCGACAAGCTCGAAACCCTGGTGGGCCTGTTCGGCATTGGCAGCCTGCCCACGGGCGACCGCGACCCCTTCGCGCTGCGCCGCCACGCGCTGGGCGTGCTGCGCATCCTGGGCGAAAAGCGGCTGCCGCTGGAGCTGCCCGCGCTCATTGCCGCTGCCGTGCCCGCCTTTGGCAGCCTCATACAAGACCCCGCGCAGCCGCTGCTGGCCTTCTTTGGCGACCGCCTGGCCGTCAGCCTGCGCGAGCAGGGCTACAGCGCGCAGGAAGTGGACGCCGTGCTGGCCCTGCCGCTGGGCCGCCTGGGCGATGTGGCCGCGCGCCTGGCGGCCGTGCGCGCCTTTGCCGCCCTGCCCGAAGCCGCCGCGCTGGCCGCTGCCAACAAGCGCATCGGCAACATCCTGAAAAAAGCCGAAGCCGAAGGCCCCGTGGACGCCCACGTGAACGAAGCCCTGCTTCAGGAAGATGCCGAAAAATTCCTTTACGCCGCCATGCAGGCCACCGCGCCCGCTGCCAGCGCGCAGTTCGAGGCAGGCGACTACACCGCCAGCTTGCAAACCCTGGCCGCCCTGCGCGCGCCCGTGGACGCTTTTTTTGACGACGTGATGGTCAATGCCGAACAGCCCGATCTGCGCCTGAACCGCCTGGGCCTGCTCAAAATGCTGCACCAGGCCATGAACCGCGTGGCCGACCTGGCCCGGCTGGCGGCCTGAGGCAGCCCCCCATGAGCGCCCCCGCAGCGCGGCAGCCGGCTGCACCGCGCACGCCGGAGCAGGATCGCGCGGCGTGGCGCGCGCTGATCTGGACGGCTGCCCCCGTCATCGCCACCCTTGCGCTGCGCGCCAGCCTGCAAGGCCACGCGGGCGAAGCCATGCAAGGGCCGCATGGCGCGCTGCAACCCTTGCGCGAAGCCGCCCAGGCCGCCAGCGCCGGGCAGGCGCTGTGGCTCGCCTCGCGCCCCTTCATCCTGTCAGCGGCCGCCTTGCTGGCCTTGTGGCTGGCAGGCCGCCAGGCGTTGCGCCGCTGCGGCTGGCAACGCTTGCGCCCCGCCGCCCTGGCCCTGTGGCTGCTGCTGTGGCTGGCCGCCGCAGCCTGGCTGGTGGCCAGCCACCTCAACCGCACAGGCCGCAGCGCCCAGCCCGCGCAGATCGCACAAGTGCTGCTCGTGCGCGAAATCGCCCCCAGCTCGCGCGGCCCCGGCGGCGCCGAGGTCTATGTGCAGACCGGCCCCGGCGCCCCCGCGCTGCGCGTGCTGGCCGAGGGCCGCGCCATGTCCGACTTTCCGCAGAACAGCGCCGTCACCCTGCGCCCTTGGCGCGGCCGCTGGTGGGGCCGATGGGCGACGGTAGAGCGCGCTGGCGAGAACTGAAAAGGGCTGGGCATCCGCCCGCAGGCTGTCTGTGGGTGCGGAAAGCGTGAACTCAGGCGGCAGGCTTCGGCAGTCCTGGGTGTGCCAAGCCTCGCCGGACCACAAGGCGCACCTGCGCCTTGCAGCCCATCCCGAACTGCCGCTTCTCAAGGCCAAACTGCGGGCCAGGCCGTGAACCGGTTTCAAAAGGCAACCGGCTCCCAAAATCATGGCCGCCCCGGCCCGTACCACAGACGCCAGAGCGGACGCGGCGGATGGAAACAGCCCCAGGCAGGCTCCGCATGCCAGACACAATCAAAAAAGGAGCAGATTTGAGGGGCTGAAACGCAGCCTCGCGCAGATTCCACTAGGACATTACGCTATATATAAAGGAGCTAAAAGCCATGCCCTCGACTTGATTTACCCGCAGGCGGCTTTTCTTCCCATCTTTGAACCGCGCTTTGCCCCCTGCGGTCTGGCCATGAACAGGCCCCCAGCGGTGGCCGTCAGGCGGCTTCCTTGGCCTGCTGCGCGGCCAGGCGTTCGGCCTTGAGCATCTTGGTCTTGATGCGGTTGCGCTTGAAGGCGGAGAGGTAATCGATGAACAGCCTGCCCTTGAGGTGGTCCATTTCGTGCTGAATGCACACGGCCAGCAGGCCATCGGCCTCGATTTCGCGCGATTGGCCGTTTTCATCCAGCGCCCGCACCTTCACTTGTGCAGCGCGTTCCACGCCGTCATAGACGCCGGGAATGGACAGGCAGCCTTCCTCGCCCTTGACGCGCTCTTCGCTGGCCCACAGCAGCTCGGCGTTGATGAGCGCGATGGGCTGGTTGCGTTCTTCGGACACGTCAATGACGATGACGCGCTCATGCACATCAATTTGCGTGGCGGCCAGGCCGATGCCCTTGGCCTCGTACATGGTTTCGAGCATGTCGGCCACCAGGGTGCGGATGCGGCCATCCACCGCCTGCACGGGCTGCGCCACTTTTTGCAGGCGCGGATCGGGAAAGTGAAGAATGGGAAGAAGCGCCATGAAGCTTAGAGAACCTGTTCACAGTCGGCCCGTGGTTTGCGAGAAGCGGCCCGGCTGACCAGCCTGTGCGCAAAAACCACGGCAAATGACGCAGCCAGCTTAAGCTGGCTGCAAAAAATGTGGCTATTTTCTTTATTTTTTGCTTTTCGCGTTGGCTTCACGCGCCACATCCGTTGCTCCGACACATTCGTTGAATGCAAAATACAGGCGCTTAGTCAAGAATACAAGCTGCAAAACAATGAAACACACCTTTGCGGATCTCCCCAAGCGCCTCGCTCTGCCTGTCCTGGCGGTGCTGGCCGCCGCCGTGGCCCTGCCCGCCCAGGCGCGCTTCCCCAACTACCCCATCACATCGCAGCAGCGCGCTACCGCACAGAAAGTGGCGCAAGACGGCGTGCCGCTGTCCGCGCTGGCGCCCAACGCGCCAGACGAATACACGGTGCGGCGGGGCGATACGCTGTGGCGCATTTCAGGCTTGTTTCTGCGCTCGCCCTGGCGCTGGCCTGAACTGTGGGGCATGAATATCAACGACATTCGCAACCCCCACCTGATCTATCCGGGGCAGAAGCTGTATCTGGACAAGTCCAATGGCCGCGCTCGCCTGCGCCTGATGCGCCCGCTGGACGGCACGAATGGCACGGTGCGCGTCACGCCGCAAACCCGCGTGGAAATGCTTGACAGCAGCCCGCTGCCCACCTTGCAGCCGCACATGATTGAGCCGTTCCTGACCGAGCCGATCGTGGCCGATCTGGAAACCTTCGAGAAAGCGCCGCGCATTGTTGCCCGCACTGAAAAGCGCGTGCTGGTGTCCGAGGGCGACCGCGCCTACGCGCGCGGCCCGAAGGATGCGCCGCTGAAAATCACGCCGAATGAAACCACGCTCTACCGCGTGTTCCGCCGCGCCGTGCCGCTCAAGGACCCTGAAACCGGCGAAATCCTGGGCTACGAAGGCCAGTTCGCGGGCAAGGTGAAACTGGTGCGCAACGAAACCATTCTGGACGAGCGCGACAAGAAAAAAGCCAACGACGAGCGCAACTCCGAATTTGACCCGCCCCGCGTGCCCGCTTCCGGCATGCGCAGCGCTGGCGAATACACCGATGCCGAGCTGATCCGCATGGGTTACATGTCGGCGGATGGCTCCACGGTCAAAGGCACGCCCGTGCCCGCCACGGTAGACGTGATCAGCACCAAGGAAGAAATCAAGGCGGGCGACATCCTGGTGCCCGAGCCGCCGGAAGAATTCCGCAGCTACACGCCGCATGCGCCGCTGTATCCGGTCAATGCGCGCGTGGTCTCCATCTACGGGCCGGGCGTGAACTACGCTGGCTCCTTGCAGGTGGTGGCCATCAACAAGGGCCTGCAAGACGGCGTGGAAAAAGGCCAGGTGCTGGCGCTGTACACCGTGGGCAAGAACATCAAGGACAAAACGGATGGCAACCGGATCATCCGCCTGCCGGATGAGCGCAACGGCATCGGCATGGTCTTCCGCGTGTTCGACCGCGTCTCCTACGTGCTGGTGATGGAATCCTTGCTGCCCGTGGAAGTGGGCGACAAGCTGATCAATCCCACCGACATGGAAGGCGCCGACATCGTGAACTGATCCGGCGGGCGCGCCGCGCCGCATTCCTGCCGTAACCGGTTTTCCCAACCGTCTTTCCGCGCCCGCCGCCCGGCCCCTTCCGGACGGCGGGTTTTTTCATTCAGCTGCGCCATCTTTTGCCCCGCCATGCCTCCTGACGAACTCGCCGCCTGGCTGCGCCTGACGCTCACCCCTGGCGTTGGCAATGCCACGGCCCGCCGGCTGCTGGCCGCCTTTGGTCTGCCGCAGCAAGTGTTTGCGCAAAGCGCCAGCGCCTTGCGGCAAGTCGTCACGGCCGCCCAGGCTTCGGCCCTGCTCCAGGAGCCGCCCGGGCTGCCCGCCCAGATTGAAACCACCTGGCAGTGGCTGATGCAGCCTGGCGAAGAAGCTGGCGGGCCGCAGGATGCCGCCGTCACGCGCAGCATCGTCACACTGGGCGATGAGAACTATCCGCCCAGCCTGCTCGCCACGGAAGACCCGCCCCTGCTGCTGTATCTCATGGGCCGCTGCGACTGGCTCCAGGCCACGGGCTGGCCTGCCGCGCTCGCCATCGTCGGCAGCCGCAATCCCACGCCGCAAGGGCAAATCAACGCCCGCCAGTTCGCGCAGGCGCTGGCCGGGCAGATGGCCGTCGTCTCCGGCCTGGCCCTGGGCATCGACGGCGCGGCGCATGAAGGCGCGCTACAGGGCGCGCAGCCGGAGCGGCTGGCCACCATTGCCGTCATCGGCACGGGGGCCGATCGCGTCTATCCGGCGCGCCACCGCGATCTGGCCCACCGCATCGCCCGGCAAGGCCTGCTGGTCAGCGAATACCCGCTTGGCACGCCGCCAGCGGCAGCCAACTTTCCCAAGCGCAACCGCATCATCTCCGGCCTTTCGCTGGGCGCGCTCGTGGTGGAGGCAGCGCTGCAATCGGGTTCGCTCATCACGGCGCGGCTGGCTGCGGAGCAGGGCAAAGAGGTCTTCGCCATCCCCGGCTCCATTCACGGCACGCAGTCGCGCGGCTGCCACGCCCTCATCCGCCAGGGCGCCAAGCTGGTGGAAACCGCGCAAGACATTCTGGAAGAGCTGCGCCTGCCCGCCTCCCGGCCCGCGCCCGCTGCACCCGCCACGCCCGCCCCATCCACGGCGCCCACCGTCAGCGCCCCGCCGCCAGCCGGAGGGCCGCACGCCAGCCTGCTGACCGCCCTGGGCGCCGACCCGGCCAGCCTGGACGCTTTGCAGGCGCGCACCGGCTGGCCCACGCCCCAGCTGCAAGCTGCCTTGCTGGAGCTGGAACTGGCCGGCCAGGTTGGCCGCCTGCCCGGCGGCTTGTTTCAGCGCTTGGGCGCGGCCTGAGAACCCCGGTTCGCAATCTGTCCGTGGCAGCAAAAGGCGCGAAGCCGGGCCGCGCCAGCGTCAGAACCTGGTTGCAGCCTGGCTGCGAGCCTGGGCAGGCAGGCGTGGCCAGCAGGCAAAAGGTTGCGCCCCGGAAAGGGTTACACAGGCTGAATGGCATCAAAAACAGGAGCAAATTTAGGGGATATAAAAATGCCTCTCGCGCAGTTTCCACTAGGACATCATGCTATGGATAGAGAAGCAAATAGCGTCCTCTGCTCATGTCTGATCCTGCTCAAGCCGCCCTTTCACTCCTTCCACCCCTCCACAGTCAGCCTCTGAACAAGCTCCAGGGCCGCCGCACACCGGCCTGCGGCCCACCGCTACGGATGAAAACAGGCCCGGAGCAAGAATCGAAGCAACAAAGCATTACATCCCGGCTGCCGCCACAGTCTTGCAAGCGGCCCAATGCGGGGCATCTGCGCAGGCAGCGCATGGCAGACATGCGTGCGGCCGGGCCGCCCGGCCCGGTCTTCCCGCCTTTTCCCAACTGCAAACAAACCCTGAAAGGAAGCCGCCATGAACAAAATCCTGGTTGCCGTGTTTGACACCGAAACCGCCGCCTATGAAGGACTGAGCGCCCTCAAGGAGCTGAACGCCAGCGGCGACATCACCCTCAACGCCACCGCCGTCATCGCCAAAAGCGCCGACGGCGCGCTCGGTCTGCGCCAGGCCGCCGAACAAGGCCCCGGCAGCACGGCGCTGGGCCTGATCACCGGATCGCTGATCGGGCTGCTGGCAGGCCCTCTGGGCTTGGCGCTGGGCGCCACCGCTGGCGGACTGACGGGGCTGCTGCTGGACTTGCGCCGCGCAGGCATGAGCGAGGAATTCGTGCAGGAAATCAGTGAAAAACTGGCGCCCGGCAAATCCGCCGTGCTGGCCGACATGGATGAAACCTGGACCGTGCCCGTGGACACCCGCCTGGAGCCGCTGGGCGCCGTCGTCGTGCGCCACCTGCGCGCCGAAGTGGAAGAAGACCAGCTAAACCGCGAAGCCGCCCAGATCAAAGCCGAGCGCGCGCAGCTCAAGGCCGAACTGGCCGAAGCCAGCGACGAAGCCAAAACCAAAGTGCAGGCGCATTTGCACGCGCTGGAAAAAAAGGCCCAGGCCCTGCAAGCGCGCGCGCAAGCCGCCCTGGAAGACATACGCAAGGAAGCCGAACACAAAACCACCGCCATGCAGGCGCAAATCCAGACGGCCAGCGAACGCCAGAAAGCCAAGGTGGAACAACGCCTGAGCGCAGCCAAAGCCAGCTATGAAGCGCGCACCGCCAAACTGAAGCAGGCTTGGGAAAGCTTCAAACAGGCCCTTTCATGAGAGCAGGGAAAGCGCTAATTCAGCTCCTATTCCAATAGCGAGATGTCCTAGAGAAACGGGCGCGATCGGTATTTTTTACCCTCATGATTTGCTCCTGTTTCTGACATTCCCAGCCCGGCCCGCGCCCCGCCGCGCGCCGGGCTTTTTCTCGCCCAGCCAGCCTGCGCCGCCTTGCGGACAGGGCATGAGAAAAGCCGCTTTTCCCGCCGCTTTTGTGCGCGGCCCTGCGCCGCCCAGCAGCTTTGGGGCGGCGGCATCTTTGAGCAGCGGCATCCGGATCAGCCCATCGAAAAAGCCCGACTGCCCCCCAAGGCGGGCTTGCTCCCTCGCTATCCATTCAAAAAAAAGTGCACCGCCCGCCTAAAAATATGAAACATTTCAGCGCCAAGGCCTCTGTCGCAGCCGAACGCGATTAGCATACGCACTCGCACGCATTCATACGCATATGCGTGCCGTAACAGCCTGCCCCGCTTTCGTTTTCAAACTTTCCTTTTGCTGAGGCCCTTCATGAATGTGACCATTTCACCCCAGCCGCTGCAACCACTGCCGCCACCGCCGCCGTCACCTGCCGCTCCCAGCGCCTCGCCCGCCCCGGCAGCGCCCCGGCGCGAGCCGCACGGCCATGAGCAGCCGCCTCATTCAGGCCCCTCGCCTGCGCTGCCGCCTTA
>NZ_JARVII010000035.1:0-24227 GCF_029813755.1 Ottowia cancrivicina
GACGCCCGGCCCCATTGAAAACAGCTACACGCTCGATCACACCGCCGCCAGCTACATGTATGACCCGCAAGGCCGCCTGCGCCTGTATCAAACCTACGGCATCGGCGCTGACGCCATGGCAGCCAACGCGCGCGCGCTGCTGCACGAAAAAAGCGCGGATTGAGAGCCTGTGCAAGGTCTGCCCCGGGAAGCTTTGGACAGGCTCTAGCTGACTTCGCTCATGCGCCCGTCAGACGAAAGCAAGGCGGCGCGCACGGTCTGGCCGGGGTGGGCGGCTTGCACGGCGGCGCGGTAGCGGGCTAGTTGCGCGGCGTAGTCCGGGTTGTGCTCGGGGTGCGCGGCGCTTTTGTAGTCCAGCACCCACCACTCGGGCTGGTTCGTGGCGGGATCAGGGCGGCAAACCAGCCGGTCCATGCGCAAGGTTTGGCCCTGATGAAGGATTTCGACTTCGTCAAAGGCGGCGGTGAAGGCTCCGCGCTGCCAGGCCCATGCGCCTTCGCCGGTGAAGATGCGGCGGGCGGTTTGCAGGGCGGTTTGCGCTTGCGCGGGGGTGAGGCGGTATTGGCGGGCGATCGTCTTCAAGATGCTTTCGCCGCTGCCTTTGAGCCAGTCATCTCCGCCGTCGCGCCCGGCGCGCTCCAGCAGCCAGTGCATGGCCTGGCCCAGGCGGGCGGCTTCGGGGTTGGCGTCCGCAGGCGGGGCGGGCAGCGGCGGGCGCGCCGGGGTGAATGCCAGGCTGGCCAGCGGAGCGGGTGCTGGCGGGGCGGGTTCGGCGCTGCGCCAGTCAGGTAACACGGGCAAGTGGATGGGGGCGCTTTCAGAGGCGCTTTCCGGCGTGCGGGCGGCGGCTGGCTGCGCTGGATTCCACTCGGGCGCAGTTTCGGCGGCTGGCTGCAAACGGCTCCACCAGGTGGGGCCGCTTTGGCGGTAGGGCGTGACGCTGGAGAGGGCCAGGCAGTTTTCGGCGCGGGTGATGGCCACGTAAAGCGCATTGAGTTCTTCGCGGCGCTGCTCGCGCTGCTCGGCCTCCAGCAGCTCGATGGCGCAAGGCGGCGGGTTGCTTTCGCTGGCCAGAAAGATGAAGCGGCGCGGATAGGGCGCTTCGCCCGGCCAGTCGATGAGGGTGCTCATGGTGTCGGCTTTGGGCGGGGCGGCCTGGGTGTCCAGCAGCAGCACGGTGTGCGCTTCCAGCCCCTTGGCGCCGTGAATGGTGAGCAGGCGCACGGCGTTGCCCGCACCGGCTGCGGGCGGCAGGGCGGCCGCGCCGCCTTTGCGCAAGGCGCGCACAAAGGCCCAGGCGGTCAGAAAGCGGCCGCCTTGCAAGTTGAGCGCCAGCGACAGCAGGCCGCGCAGTTGCGCCAGCGTGTGCTCGCGCTCGTGCGCGGGGGCGGCTGCGGCGTAGCGGGCAAAGGCGTCGCGGTGGTCGAAGATGGCTTGCAGCGCGTCGTGCGGGGGCAGGCTGGCCAGCCAGGTCTGGTAGAGGGCCAAATCGGCTGTCAAATTGGCCGCCAGCGCTTGCCAGCCGGGCGCGAACAGCTCTTTTTTCTGTAGCAGGCTGAACCAGCTTTCGCCCGGATGCGCGCGCGCCAGCAGGGCCAGCTGCGTCAATTGCCCGTCTGTCAGCCCGAACAGGGGCGATTTGAGGGCGTGCGCCAGCGCGAGGTTGTGCGCGGGCGACAGCAGCGCGTCCAGCAGCGCGGCCACGTCTTGCGCCACGGGCAGCTCGCCCAAATCGCTGCGGTCGGGAAATTCGCAGGCAATGCCACGCTCGCGCAGCGCCTGCTGCATCAGCGCCAGCCGGTCGTTGCGGCGGGCCAGCACCATGATGCCGCCCGCTGGCAAGCCGCTGGCCAGTTGCGCGGCCACCCAGCCGGCGGCCTGGCGGCATTCGCGCAGATGCAGGGTTTCTTGCGGCAGCTCGCGCGGCGTGGTGAGGCTGTCGCGCCAGGCGATGGCGCTTTCGGCCTGGCTGTCGCCAGCGGCTTCTTCAGCCGGTTTTTCACCGCGTTCAACCGGCGGCAGCAGCAGCACGCTGCCCGCTTCGTCCGATTCGGTGGTGTGCGCGCGGTAGCCGATGTAGTCGCGCTGCGCTTGCGCGGCCAGCAAGGCGGTATTGGCGGCGCCCATCACGCGGTGCGCGCAGCGGCGCGTGTGCTCGCAAGCCAGCTCGTCGCCTTCCAGCGCCTCGCGCACAAAGGCCTTGGCGGCCTGAAACACTTGCGGCTCGGCGCGGCGGAAGCGGTAAATGCTCTGCTTGGGGTCGCCCACGATGAACACGCTGAAATCACGCCCGCCCCCCGCGCCCGCGTAGGCCGACAGCCAGCTGGACAGGGCCTGCCACTGAAGCGGGCTGGTGTCCTGGAATTCGTCGATGAGCAAGTGGCGCACGCGCGCATCCAGCCGCTGCTGCACCCAACCGGCCAGCTCGTCGTTGGAGAGCATGCGCTGCGCGGCGCGCTCCACATCGTGCATGTCCACCCAGCCGCGCTCGCGCTTGAGGGCGGCAAATTCGTCAATCAGCGTGCGCGTCAGCTCGGCCATGCGCTGCTGGTGCAGCCAGGCGGCGTGCTGCTTTTGCACTTGCAGCAGCGCCAGCAGCAGCGCTTGCGCCACGCGCACATCGTCGATGCCCGCCAGCTTGTCGCTGAACTTGCACGGCTCGCTTTTCTGGGTAAGCAGCGCGGCCACCACGCCTTCGGCTTGGCCGCTGGTGATGGCCTTTTCCAGCTCCACGCCCTTGGCTGAAAACATTTTGGCCGTGGCCTGGCCCAGCGCCTTGGCGGCTTTCAAAAACAGCGCCTTGCTGGTTTTGTCAAACAGCGCCTGCATCGGCTCGTCAAAGGCGGCCAGGTGCGGGAACATGTCATGGAAATGCGGCACGCTGGCCTGCACCACGCCTTGCGCATCGGCCAGCAGAAATTCGGCGCGCTTGTCCAGCGCGGTCTGCAAAGCCTTGTCCGTCTGGTGGCGGCCATGCTCGCGCACCAGCGCCTCGTAGCAGGCGCGCTGCGCTGGCTCGGCTGCCACGCGCCGCAGCCAGCGCCGCCACACCTCGGCGCGCGCGGGTGCGTCGTCTTCCAGCAGCTCATAGGGCGCGGGCAGGCGCAGCTCTTGCAGCAGTTTCAGCGGCGCGGTTTGCAGCAGCGCGGCAAACCAGCCGTGAAACGTGCGCACCTGCACGGGCCTGGGGCACATCAGCAGGCGGGCATGCGCGCCTTTGAGCGCGGGGGCCAGCCGTGCGGCCTGCGGCCCGGGCACGCCGCGCAGCGCCAGCTCGCGCGCCAGATCGGCCTCTTGCATGCCGGCAAAAGCCGTCAGCCATTCATTGAGGCGCTGGCGCATTTCGCCCGCCGCCTTGCGCGTGAAGGTGATGGCCAGAATTTCATGCGGCGCCAGCGGCGCGCCGTCCGCGCTGCCGGGCGCCGGCTCAATCAGCGCCCGCAAGATGCGG
The DNA here is from genome assembly GCF_029813755.1 of Ottowia cancrivicina. Classification (NCBI taxonomy): domain Bacteria; kingdom Pseudomonadati; phylum Pseudomonadota; class Betaproteobacteria; order Burkholderiales; family Comamonadaceae; genus Ottowia; species Ottowia cancrivicina. The sequence goes on from NZ_JARVII010000035.1 coordinate 3,452, forward strand.
CTGACCAGCATCCACGTCTTGCCCGCGCCCGCGCACGCCTCGACCGCCACGCTGCGGCGCGGATCGCAGGCAATGGCATAAAACGCATCGCGCGTGATGGGCTGGTCGTTGTGAAAGTAGGCGGGAGCGCTCATCGTGGGCAGACAACAAAAAAAGGGGCAATCATGCCGCTCAGCGGCAATGCGCGGAGCGGCGAAAAACAAAACGGCGTATTTTCCAGGCCCTTTCAGGCAAAACGGCGAATATGCGCCGCCAGCGCCGCCAATTCAACGTCGCTGGCGCGTTCGCAATCATGCGATGAAATATAGCCCTCGTATTTTTCAAAATACTTTCTTTCGCCAGAGTTGATGGGTTGCCATTGGCCACTCGCAAGCCCTGCCGTGCCGTGCATGGGAAAGAGCTTGGCGTGCAGGTGATCCACTCCAAAGCCCTCCAGAATCAGGCCCGTGCGGCCCACGTCGTCAAAGGCGCGGTCAAGGACTTTCGCGGTTTTCCGCGCGGCCAGAACCAGCCCGGCCAGCACGGTTTCATCGGCGGCGAATGCGTAGCTGCCGTGATGCTCCCTGGTAATGACCACGCTGAATCCTTTTGTATTGGGAAAAATGGAAAGAAAAGCCAGATGGCGTTCATCTTCCCATATTGGATGGCAAGGCGAATGGCCCTGGGCGATCTGGCAGAAAATGCAATCGGCGCGGTGCATGGATTTTCCTTTTTGCAAAAATGAAAGAAAGGCCGCCGCAGCGCCGCCGATGCCTCCGTTTTGGCCCCGCTTTGCAAAAGCTTTACGCAACTTTTCTGGCGGCGGCGGCTCCATTGCCGCGTTCATCATTTCCCCCACTTTTTTGCAAGGAGAACTCCAACCCATGCTGACCCGAGTCATTCAGCAACGCAGCGCCGTAGCGCTGGCCGCTGCCGCCATTGTCGGCGCTTCCGCCCTGGCCCTGCTGCCGCACGAGCCGGCGCAGGCGCAGCCCGCCGCCGTGGCGCGCGGCCTGCCAGATTTCACCGATCTGGTCGAGCAAGTCGGCCCTGCCGTCGTCAATATCCGCACGCTGGAGCGCGTCAGCGGCGGCGGCCGCCGCTCGCGGGCGCTGCCGCAAATAGACGAAGAAACCGAAGACATGCTGCGCCGCTTTGGCATTCCGCTGCCGAACATGCCGCGCGGGCAGGGGCGCGGCCAAGGCTTCGAGCGCGAAGTGCCGCGCGGCATGGGATCAGGCTTCATCCTCACGCCCGATGGCTACGTAATGACCAACCATCACGTCGTCGATGAAGCCGACGAAATCATCGTCACCCTCTCCGACAAGCGCGAATTCAAGGCCAAGCTCATCGGCGCGGACGAACGCACCGACGTGGCCGTGCTCAAGATTGACGCCAGCGGCCTGCCCGCCGTGAAAATTGGCGACGCCAGCCGCGTGCGCGTGGGCGAGTGGGTCATGGCCATCGGCTCGCCCTTCGGGCTGGAAAGCACCGTCACCGCTGGCATCGTCAGCGCCAAACAGCGCGACACAGGCAGCTACCTGCCCTTCATCCAGACCGACGTGGCCGTCAATCCCGGCAACTCCGGCGGCCCGCTCATCAACCTGCGCGGCGAAGTCGTCGGCATCAACAGCCAGATTTACTCGCGCTCCGGCGGCTTCATGGGCATCTCGTTTGCCATACCGATTGACGAAGCCATGAAAGTCAGCGAACAGCTGCGCGCCACCGGCCACGTCACGCGCGGGCGCATCGGCGTGCAAATTGGCGAAGTCTCGCGCGAAGTGGCCGAATCCATCGGCCTGGGCAAAGCGCAAGGCGCGCTGGTCAGCCACGTGCAAAGCGGCTCCCCGGCTGAAAAAGCAGGCGTGCGCGCGGGCGACATCATCACCCGCTTTGACGGCCAGCCCATCGAAAAAGTCAGCGACCTGCCCCGCATGGTAGGCAACGCCAAACCCGGCACGCGCGGCACGGTTACCGTCTTTCGTCAAGGCAAAAGCCTGGACCTGAACCTCACCGTGGCCGCCATGGAACCCGAAAAAGGCGGCTCCCGCGCCGCCAGCGCCGCAGGCGAGTCGAAAACCGCCGCCAGCCAGTCCTTGGGCCTGGCCGTGGCCGACCTGAGCGCCGAGCAAAAAGCCAAGCTCAAAACCCAGCGCGGCGTGCGCATCACCGACGTGGACGGGCCAGCCGCCAGCGTGGGCCTGCGCCCCGGCGACATCATCCTGGCCGTAGCCAACACCGATGTCAGCAGCGCCGCCGAATTCGAAGCCGCCGCCAGCAAAGCCATGAAAGGCGAGAAAGCCGGCAAACCCGTGAACCTGCTGGTACAGCGCGGCGACATGGTTCAGTACGTGCTGCTGCACCCCGCCGCCCAGTAAACGCCCCTTCGCCATGCGCCCAGGCCGCGCCCCCGCACAGGAGCGCGGCCTTTTTTGCCGCCAGACAAACGGCCACCTCAGCCAGCGCCAGAACGCGCCCAAGGCCGGCAATCCGCCCGAATTTAGCTCCCGAATTCATAGCAATAGGTCCTAGTGAAACGAGCGCAAAGCGGCATTTCCACCCCCTCAAATCAGCTTCTCTTTTTGATTGCCCCAGCCCCGCGCGGGTTCAACGAAAACGGCCTTGTACGGCCCGCTGAACCCAATCAGCCCATCTTCCAGACGGAAGGCAAAAACGCGGCAATGGGGCCAACCCGCGCCGCAAGCCTGAAGGCAGACGCAGTGGATACGAATGAAGCCGGCGCGCCTGCGGGCCAAACCTGTCTTGAAACATCAAAAACAAGAGCGAATTTCAGAGCCTTGAATACTGCCTTGCGCGCGTTTCACCAGGACATCGTGCTATGGATAGAGGAGCTAATAAGGCAGACCGTGCGCCCGCACCTCCGTCCGGCCCAAGCCGGGGGCTTCTTCGCTCGCCTGCGCAGCTGATCTGTGCATGGCTTGCCGATACCGGATGGGTTCCCGCTCGCGTGAAGCAGCGGCCAGATCTGGCGCAGGCGGCTATGGCTGGCGGCTGGCCGGTGGCTGGCTGGCGGCGGGGTCATCTGGCTGGGCGGCGAGGCGGCGCTCCAGCGCGTTCAGGGCCAGCTCCTGCTGGCGCAGGCGGTCTTGGGTTTGGCGGCGCTGCTGGCGGGCGCGGCTGACGCAGTCATTGACGGCAAAGCGCTTCCAGCAGGTTTTTTCAGCTTGTTCAAAACGCTGGCGGGCGGCGTTTTGTTCGGCGGCAATGCGGCTGCGCTCGGCGGCCATCCAAGGTTCCAGGGCCGCGCCTTTGGGCGCGGCGGCAATCCAGTCCTGGGCGGCCTGCGCGTGGGCCGTCTGCGCGGCGCGGTGGCTTTCGTGCAAAGAGGCCGAGGAGCAGGCGGCCAGCAGGGCCGGGGCGGCAAGGAGGATGAGCAGGCGGCGCATGGCAGTGAAGGCGGTGAAAGGGCAGTGAAGGCAGCAATGAGGGCGATGGATTTGCAACGCCGCAGAGCGCCTCAGGGCCGCATTTTTGCGCTCACGAGCGGACTTTGAACGGGGTTTTCAGGTGAGCTGGGTGTCCACGGCGCGGTGTTCCAGCGCCAGGTATTCGGCCGATTGCATTTCCATCAGGCGCGAGACGGTGCGCGGAAATTCGTGGGCCAGCGGCCCTTCGGTGTAGAGCTGCTCGGGCGGCACGGCGGCCGAGAGCATGAATTTGACACGGCGGTCATACAGCACATCCACCAGCAGGGTAAAGCGCCGCGCCTCGGAGGCGTTGTGCACGTGCATTTGCGGCACGTCTGACAGCAGCAGGGTGTGGTAGCGCGAGGCGATTTCGAGGTAGTCGTTTTGCGAGCGCAAGCCGCCGCAGAGCGTTTTGAAGTCAAACCAGATGACGCCGCCCGCGCGGCGGCAGGCGGTGATTTCGCGGCCTTCGATTTCGATGACGGGCGATTCGTCCGCCGTGCCTGCCAGGCGCGTGAAGGCGTCTTGCATGGCGGCATCGGCTTGCGCGCCCAGAGGGCTGTGGTAAAGCGGCACTTGCTCCAGTGTTCGGCGGCGGTAGTCGGTGCCGTTGTCCACGTTGATGACGTCCATGCGCGCGTTGAGCAGCTCGATGGCAGGCAGGATGCGGTCGCGGTGCAGGCCGTTGGGGTACAGCTCGTCGGGCCTGAAGTTGCTGGTGGTGACAAAGCCCACGCCGTTGTCAAACAGTGCCACCAGCAGGCGGTGCAGGATCATGGCGTCGGTGATGTCGGCCACGTGAAATTCGTCAAAGCAGATGAGCTTGAATTTGGCGGCGATGCGCCGGCCCAGCTCGTCCAGCGGATTGACCTGGCCTTGCAAGGCGGCCATTTCGCGATGCACTTCGCGCATGAATTCGTGAAAGTGCAGGCGCGTTTTGCGGCGAATGGGCACGGTGTTGAAAAAGCAGTCCATCAAAAAGCTTTTGCCGCGCCCCACGCCGCCATACATGTAAACGCCCTTGGGAATTTCGGGGTGGTTGATGAGCTTTTTGAACCGGTTGGAACGCCGGGCCTTGTAGGCGGCCCAGTCATTGGCGCAGCGCTCCAACGCCTGCACGGCGCGAAGCTGGGCGGGGTCGGACTGAAAGCCGCGCGCGGCCAGTTCCTGCTGGTAGGTTTCGGAGACGCTGGGTCGGGTCATGCGGTTTCTGGTTTCAGGGGCGATTTTCGAAAGCCGGTCATTTTATTCAGGAAAATCAGCGGGTTCCATGATTTTCAAACATCTGTTCAGCTGTATTTCCGGCAGCCGCCGCATGATTCAGGCCATGCAGCCATTGAATGGCCTGGCAATAGGCGATTTCGTCTTTGCTGCTGTATTGGTGAATGTCATGCCCGCCATGAATGAAGGCGGTGCGCAGCGGGCCAGCATAAGCTGCCACAAGGTCTTGCTGCATGGACGGCGTGGCCAAGGTGTCTTGCAGCGAAATCTGGAAAACGGCGGGCGATGGGCTATGACGCGCGTTGCGCAGCGCATCCAGCCCGGGCGGCATGCCCTGAATCAGCCAGCGCGCCGCTTTCCGGCCCAATCGTGATTGCAGCAAGGGGAAAACGGGCAGCGCGTTTTTGAGAATCAGGCCATGCACTTCACGCCGCGCCGCCACATGCAAGGCGAAAAGCGCGCCCAGGCTGTGACCGTAGACCCAATGCCGCGCATGAGGGCAGTGGCGAACCATTTCATCAAAAGCCAGAAGGGCCGCCTGCGCATGACGCAGCAGCGAAACAGGGCCGAGGCTGCCGCCGAAACCGGGCGGATTGACGATCCAGACTTCTCCCGGCACGTGAGGCAGGCGATTGAGCGGATCGGTCGTGCCTTGCTCAGCCCGGCCACGTGCGCCCAGAAAGCGCAATACGGCAACCGGGCGGCATTTTTGCTCCATGTCGTTGCAGCCTGAGCCTATAGCTTCACGCCAAATCTGCACCTTGCCCCAGGGGCATGGCATGTTCAAGGCCCGTTTGGCGCAATCCATGCGATGGCGGCTGGGACGAAAGAGCAGGCGGCTTAAGAAGCGGTGCCGCCAAGGTGCGGGCAATGCAGCGTCTGGACGGTGAGACGCCCAATCAGAAGGCGGCATGGTTTTAAAAAGCGCTGATTTTTGGGCGGCATTTTCACCATCAAAAAAATGGCCCATTTTGCGGGCCATTTCTGTTTTGACAACGCGCCATTGAGCGTGAATGTCGATTCAATCCGCCAAACTCGTTTTCAGCATTTTCCTATTTCGAAAGGCGCCATTACGGGCATCAGATCTGGCGGGCTTCTGCCGCGCATGGCAAAGAGGCGGCCTGAAATTTTCCCCGCCTTTTCTGGGCCGAATGGAAGGCGGCACCATCTGACATGACTTTCACTTCAGAAAAAGAAGCGAATTCAAGCCCCTCAAAACACCGTCTGCCGCCCATTCGGCTAGGAGGTAACGCTATCAATCAAGGAGCGAATCAGGCCCATTCTGGTGAGCCTGTTCGCGCCTGTCATGAGGCCATCTGCCGTTCAGAAATTGAGCGTGCGCTTGTCTACGGCCAGCGCGGCTTCCTTGGTGGACTCGCTCAGGGATGGGTGGGCATGGCAAATGCGGGCGATATCTTCGCTGCTGGCGCGGAAGGCCATGGCCACGCAGGCCTCGGCAATCAGCTCGCTGGCATAGGGGCCGATGATGTGCACGCCCAGGATTTCGTCGGTTTTGGCATCCGCCAGGAATTTGACGAAGCCCGTGGTGTCGCCCAGCGCGCGCGCGCGGCCATTGGCCATGAAGGGGAAGGAGCCGGCCTTGTAGGCCACGCCTTGTTCTTTGAGCTGCTGCTCGGTTTTGCCCACCCAGGCGATTTCGGGGCTGGTGTAGATGACCCAGGGAATCAGCGCGAAGTCCACATGCCCGTGCTGGCCCGCGATGCGCTCGGCCACGGCCACGGCTTCTTCTTCGGCCTTGTGCGCCAGCATGGGGCCGCGCACCACGTCGCCCACGGCCCACACGCCGGGCAGGCTGGTGCGGCATTGGTCATCGACCACGATATCGCCGCGCTCGCCCAGCTTCAGGCCCACGGCTTCGGCGTTCAGGCCCTGCGTGTTGGGCACGCGGCCAATGGAGACGATGAGCTTGTCCACTTCCAGCGTTTGCGCTTCGCCCTTGGCGTTGGTGTAGGCAACGGTGACGCCTTTTTTGCCGGATTTGATTTCGCCCACTTTGACGCCCAGCTCGATTTTCAGGCCCTGCTTGTCGAACGCCTTTTTGGCTTCCTTGGCCACTTGCTCGTCCGCCGCGCCCAGGAAGGTGGGCAGCCCTTCCAGAATGGTGACTTCCGCGCCCAGGCGGCGCCAGACGCTGCCCATTTCCAGCCCGATGACGCCGGAGCCGATGACGCCGAGTTTTTTGGGCGCCGCGCCGCTGGTTTTGCCAATGCGCAAAGCGCCGTCATTGGAGAGGATGTTTTCTTCGTCAAACGGCGCGCCGGGCAGCTGGCGGGCGCTGGAGCCGGTGGCCACGATGATTTGCTTGCCCGTGAGGGTTTCGCTCTTGTCGCCCGTTACGGCGATTTCGTAGCCGCCGTCCACGGCCTTGACGAAAGAGCCTTTGCCGTGAAAGAAGCTGACTTTGTTCTTTTTGAACAGGTAAAGGATGCCGTCGTTGTTTTGTTTGACCACGCCGTCTTTGCGGGCGATCATTTTCTTGACGTCCATTTTCAGGTCTTTGAGGCTGATACCGTGCTCGCCAAAGTGATGCGCGGCCTGCTCGAAATGCTCGGAGCTTTGCAGCAGCGCCTTGGACGGAATGCAGCCCACGTTGGTGCAGGTGCCTCCGGGAGCGGGGCCGCCTTTTTCGTTTTTCCACTCGTCAATGCAGGCCACGTTCAAGCCCAGCTGCGCGGCGCGAATGGCCGCGATATAGCCGCCGGGGCCTGCGCCGATAACGATGACGTCAAATGATTTGCTCATGGTTTTTCTCCAGTCGGAAATCCGCAGATTTTCATTGCGGAAAAAAGGGGGGAATGAAAAGAGAATGAAAAACGGGCTGCCCTATTTGCAGCCCGTTTTTTCAGGTTTTCAATCAGATATCGAACAGCAGGCGGGCCGGGTCTTCCAGCGCCTCTTTCATGGCCACCAGGCCCAGCACGGCTTCGCGGCCGTCAATGATGCGGTGGTCGTAGCTCATGGCCAGGTAGTTCATGGGGCGGATGACGATCTGGCCGTTTTCAACCACGGCGCGTTCCTTGGTGGCGTGCACGCCCAGAATGGCAGATTGCGGCGGGTTGATGATGGGGGTGGACATCATGGAGCCGAAGGTGCCGCCGTTGCTGATGGAGAAGGTGCCGCCGGTCATTTCCTCAATGCCCAGCTTGCCGTCCTTGGCTTTCTGGCCGAATTCGGCAATCTTCTTTTCGATGTCGGCAAAGCTCATCTGGTCGGCGTTGCGCAGAATGGGAACGACCAGGCCGCGCGGGCTGCCCACGGCAATGCCAATGTCGAAATAGCCGTGATAGACGATGTCGTTGCCGTCCACGCTGGCGTTGATGACCGGGAATTTCTTGAGCGCGTGCACCGCCGCCTTGACGAAGAAGGACATGAAGCCGAGCTTGACGCCGTGCTCCTTGACGAAGGCGTCCTGGAACTTCTTGCGCAGTTCCATGACGGGGGCCATGTTCACTTCGTTGAAGGTGGTGAGGATGGCGTTGGTGGCCTGCGATTGCAGCAGGCGCTCGGCCACGCGGGCGCGCAGGCGCGTCATGGGCACGCGCTGCTCGGGGCGGCTGCCCAGATCGGGCGCGGCCGGGCCGCTGACTTGCGGCAGGCTGGCCGTGGGCACGCCGGTCGGGATGGACGCGGGTTTGGCTCCGCTGGCGACAGCGCCGAGCACGTCGCCCTTGGTCACGCGGCCATCTTTGCCGGTGCCGGGCACGCTGCCTGTGGGCAGGTTGTTGTCGGCCATGAGCTTGGCGGCGGCCGGCATGGCGATGCCCGCCTTGCTGTTGCTGGCCGGGGCAGCGGCGCTGGCGGCGGGAGCAGGCGCAGCTGCCGCTGAAGCAGGAGCGGGAGCCGCTGCGGCAGCGCCTGCTACGGCTTCGGTATCAATCTTGGCCAGCAGTTGATCGGCGGTGACGGTGGCGCCATCGGGCTGGATGATTTCGGTGAGCACGCCTGCGGCTGGAGAGGGCACTTCCAGCACGACTTTGTCGGTTTCGACTTCGATCAGGATTTCATCGGCCTGAACGGCTTCGCCCGGCTTTTTCTTCCATTGCAGCAGCGTGGCTTCGGTGATGGATTCAGAAAGCTGGGGCACCTTGACTTCGACGATTGCCATTTTGGGTATTCCGTTGGTGGTTGAGAGTGGGAGGGGAAGGCGGCGCGGTCCTCGCGCGGAGCCTGCGCCGCCTGGTTCGCTTACTTGCTGAGCACAAAGCCCTTGATGCGCGAGAACGCCGCCTCAAGCAGCGCCTTTTGCTGCTCCTGGTGCAGGTGGGCGTAGCCCACGGCGGGCGAGGCGGAAGCCGGACGGCCGGCGTAGCCGAGCTTCTGGCCGGGCAGCATGTTTTCGTGGATGTAGTGCTGCACGAAGAACCATGCGCCCTGGTTTTGCGGCTCGTCCTGGCACCAGACGATTTCGGTGGCGTGGGGGTATTTCTTGAGTTCCGCTCCGAACGCCTTGTGCGGGAAGGGGTAGAGCTGCTCGACACGGATGATGGCCACGTCATCGCTGCCTTTTTCGGCGCGCTTTTTGACCAGGTCGTAATACACCTTGCCGGAGCAGGCAATCACGCGCTTGACCTTGTCGGCCTTGAGTTCGCCCTTGTCGCCAATGACGGTCTGGAAGCCTCCCTTGGTGAACTCGGACACTGGCGAGGTGGCGTCCTTGTTGCGCAGCAGGCTCTTGGGCGTGAAGATGACCAGCGGCTTGCGCAGCGGGCGAACCATCTGGCGGCGCAGCACGTGAAAGATCTGGCTGGCCGTGGTGGGCTGCACGATCTGCATGTTGGCGTCGGCGGCCAGTTGCATGAAGCGTTCCACGCGGGCGGAAGAGTGCTCCGGCCCCTGGCCTTCATAGCCGTGCGGCAGCATCATGGTCAGGCCATTGAGGCGCCCCCACTTCACTTCGCCCGAAGCGATGAACTGGTCAATCACCACTTGCGCGCCATTGGCAAAGTCGCCGAACTGCGCTTCCCAGATGACCAGCGTGCTGGGGTCGTTCGAGGCGTAGCCGTATTCAAAGGCCAGCACGGCTTCTTCCGAGAGGATGGAGTCGATGACGGTGAAGGAGCCTTGCTTCTTGTCCACGTTTTGCAGCGGGATGTAGGTGCCTTCGTCCCACTTCTCGCGGTTCTGGTCGTGAATGACGGCGTGGCGGTGCGTGAACGTGCCGCGCCCGCAGTCTTCGCCGGAAATGCGCACCGGATAGCCGTTGGCCACCAGCGTGGCAAAAGCCATGTGCTCGCCCATGCCCCAGTCCACATTGATTTCGCCACGGCCCATGGCGGCGCGGTCGTCATAGACCTTTTTCACCAGCGCGTGCGGGCTGACGGTGGCAGGCAGCGTGGTGAGCTTTTCGGCAATGCGCTTCCACTCGGTCAGGGGAATGGCGGTTTCTGCGGCGTCCGTCCACTTCTGGCCGCTGAACTTGCTCCAGTTGCCCTCGAACTGCGCCTTGAAGTTGGTTGCCAGCGGATCGACCGTGTGGTGGCCCGCGTCCATCGCGGCGCGATAGGCTTTGGCCAGGTCATCGCCCAGCGTGTCGCCCAGCCCTTGCGCGGCCAGCTTGTCGGCATAGAGCTTGCGGGTGCCGGGGTGCTGGGCAATCTTCTTGTACATGAGCGGCTGGGTGAGCATGGGAGTGTCCTGCTCGTTGTGGCCCAGCTTGCGGTAGCACACGATGTCCACCACCACGTCGTGGCCGAACTCCATGCGGTAGTCCAGCGCCAGTTGCGCGGCCAGGCAGACGGCTTCGGGGTCGTCGCCATTGACGTGCAGCACGGGCGCGCCAATCATTTTCACGATGTCCGTGCAATAGGTTGTGGAGCGCGCATCGCGCGGGTCAGACGTCGTGAAGCCAATCTGGTTGTTGATCACGATGTGCACCGTGCCGCCTGTGGTGTAGCCGCGCGTTTGCGACAGCGCCAGCGTTTCCTGGTTCACGCCCTGCCCGGCAAAGGCGGCATCGCCATGCACCAGCACGGGCAGCACCTGTTTGCCGCGCGGGTCGCCCCGGCGGTCCATGCGGGCGCGCACCGAGCCTTCCACCACGGGATTGACGATTTCCAGATGCGAGGGGTTGAACGCCAGCGCCAGATGGATGGGGCCGGTTGGCGTGGCCACGTCGGAGCTGAAGCCCTGATGATACTTCACGTCGCCAGCGGGCAAGTCTTCAGGGGCGGTGTGATCGAATTCGGCAAACAAGTCCTTGGGCAGCTTGCCCAGCGTATTGACCAGCACGTTCAGACGGCCCCGGTGGGCCATGCCAATCACCAGCTCCTGCACGCCGTGCTTTGCGGCATCCGTCACCAGCTCGTCCATCGCGGCAATGAACGACTCGCCGCCTTCCAGCGAAAAGCGCTTTTGTCCCACATATTTGGTGTGCAGATAGCGCTCCAGCCCTTCGGCGGCGGTCAGGCGTTCCAGAATGCGTTTTTTCTTCGCGGCGTCAAAAGACGGCTTGGAGCGGATGGACTCCAGCTTTTGCTGCCACCAGCGCTTTTGCGCCTGGTCCGTGATGTACATGTACTCGGCGCCAATGGTGCCGCAGTAGGTTTCGCGCAGGGCGTTGAGCAGCTCGCGCAGCGACATGGTGTCTTTGCCGAAGAAGGTGTTGCCCACGTTGAACACCGTTTCCATGTCCGCGTCCGAAAAGCCGTAGAAAGACGGCTCCAGCTCCGGAATAACGGGCCGCTCGGTGCGCTTGAGCGGGTCCAGATCGGCCCAGCGCTGGCCCACGTTGCGATAGGCGGCAATGAGCTGCTGCACCGCCGTGCGCTTGCGCCCCAGGTCGGGGTCGTCGCCAAAGGCGCGCACCACTTGCGTGCCGCCGTGCTTGGCGCGCTCGGCAAAGGCGTCAATCACGGGCTGGTGCGGCACATCGCGGGCACTGCTGCCATCCGTGGCGGGCACGTGTTGCAAGGCGTCGAAATATTCGCGCCAGGAATCGGGCACGCTGCCGGGGTTTTCCAGGTATTTCTCGTACATCTCTTCGACGTACGGGGCGTTGCCTCCGAAAAGGTAGGTATTGCCCTTGTAAGTGTCGTAGACGGATTTCGTCTCGCTCATCGTTCGCTGACCTTTCGCCTCTCTTGAAGAGGCATGGGTTGGTGGGAGGAAATAACCTTCCGCGTCACGGCTGGACCGGTTGGCGGATAGCGATGTGGCAGGGAAGGAGCCGGGAAGTAAATGAATTGCGACGGTGACGAATTGTGCCACTGCGCTTTTTGTCTTCAATCAAGGGTAAACATCAACAAAAAAGCCGCATGCCCAAAAAGGAGCATGCGGCTTTTTCAAATTGGTGCCCGGGGCCGGAATCGAACCGGCATGGTGTCGCCACCGGCAGATTTTGAGTCTGCTGCGTCTACCAATTTCGCCACCCGGGCGGCGGAAAGCGGCGGATTATGGCACAGCATCCAATGGCAGCCGCACGCCGTATATTCACCCCATGAGCAAGCAATCTCCCCAGGAAATTCAGTACCCCACCATACAAGACGTCATTGGCCGCACGCCGCTGGTGCGCCTGGCGCGCATGCCCGGCTGCGGGCAGCGGGGCAACGTCATTCTCGGCAAGCTGGAAGGCAACAACCCTGCCGGTTCGGTGAAAGACCGCGCGGCGCTGGCCATGATTCAGGGCGCGCAGGCGCGCGGCGAGGTGCGCCCCGGCGACACGCTGATTGAAGCCACCAGCGGCAACACCGGCATTGCATTGGCCATGGCGGCGGCCATCATGGGCTACCGCATGGTGCTCGTCATGCCGGAAGACCTTTCCGTGGAGCGCGCGCAAACCATGAAGGCTTATGGCGCGGAACTCATCCTCACCCCGCGCTCGGGCGGCATGGAATACGCGCGCGATTTGGCCGAAAAAATGCAGCGCCAGGGCAAGGGCCGCGTGCTCGACCAGTTTGCCAATGCCGACAACCCCCGCGCCCATGTGGAAACCACGGGGCCTGAAATCTGGGAGCAGACCGGCGGGCGCATCACCCACTTCGTCAGCGCCATGGGCACCACGGGCACCATCACCGGCGTTGCGCGCTATCTGAAAAGCCGCAATCCCGCCGTGCGCATCATTGGCGCGCAGCCCTCGGCGGGGTCTCGCATCCCCGGCATTCGCAAGTGGCCTGAAGCGTATGAGCCGCGCATCTACGACGCCTCGCTCGTGGACGAACTCGTTTCCGTCACCCAGGCCGATGCCGAAGAAACCAGCCGCCAACTGGCCCGGCAAGAAGGCATCTTCGCCGGCATCTCCTCTGGCGGCGCGTACTGGGCCGCCCAGCAAGTGGCCGAACGCGAGAGCGGCGCCACCATCGTGTTCATCGTCTGTGACCGGGGCGACCGGTACCTCTCGACCGGCGTCTTTCCGGCCTGACTCCGTCATATCAAAAACAGGAGCAAATACAGGAGCGCAAAATGCCGTTTCGCGCAAGCTCCACTAGGACATAATGCTATTGATACAGTAGCAAAAATCTGCGCCTCCACACCTTCTCCGCGCCGCCATGCAAGAAAACACCTGCCCGCCGCCCGCCGCTGAAATAGACGCCCGCGGCCTGCACTGCCCCCTGCCCATCCTGCGCGCCAAAAAAGCGCTTGCCACGCTGCAAAGCGGCCAGCTGCTGCGGGTGCTGGCGACCGACCCCGGCTCCGTGCGCGACTTTCAGGCTTTCGCGCAGCAGACCGGCAACACGCTGGTGGCCCAAAGCGAATCCGCAGGCGAATTCACTCATGTGCTGCGGCGGCGCTAGCGGCCAGAACCGCTTGCGCAGGCTCTTTCGCGGCTGAACCCGAGCCTGCCCACATGAGCTGCTATCGCCAGATATCACCCAAGGCCCCACAAGCGTGACACTTGTCACGTTTTGTCGCTGTTGCGCTACGCGCGCTGCCTGAAAGCGCCCAAGGCAACGCACAATGCACATTCATTAACCTTTTCAGGAGCCACCTCACATGCGACACCTTTTTGCACTGGCCTTGATGGCCGCCCTGTCCGTGACTGCCGCACATGCCCAGGAAAGCGCCGCTCAGCCTGCCGCGCAAGCCGCCCCCGCAGCGGCCCCTGCCCCTGCGGCTCAGCCCGCCAAGCAGCAAGCCCCGGCCCAGCCCGTGTCCGTGCCCCAGCCCGAGGCCGACCTCAGCGGCCTGCCCATCCGGCCCGATATCGAAATACCCGACCCATCCATCCGCAACACCAACAACTACATGTTCAACGCCCAAGGCGTGAACTGCTCGCTATACCCCGCCCGCTGCCGCTGATATCGCGCGGCGGCGACAATCCGGCTGTTTCTTGCCAGAAGCTCCGGCGGCCTTTCACAGGCTGCCGGAGCTTCTTTTTCGCCTTCGCCTTTCAGGAGCTTCACGTCATGCAGGCCGCATGGATGCTTGCCGCCGCCTTCTTCTTCTCCAGCATGGGCGTGTGCGTGAAATACGCCGCCGCGCACTTCACGCCGCTGGAGATCATTTTTTACCGGGGCCTTTTCGGCATGCTCTTCACGGCGGCGCTGGTGCGCATGCGCGGCGTGCCGCTGGCCACGCGCTGGCCCTGGGCGCATGCATGGCGCAACGTCGTTGGCGTGGGCGCCATGAGCGCATGGTTCTACGCCATGGCCCACCTGCCGCTGGCCACGGCCATGACGCTCAACTACATGAGCAGCGTGTGGATCGCCGTTTTCGTGCTTGGCGGCGCGCTGCTCATGCGCCGCTGGGACGATTTGCGCGCCCAGTGGCCGCTGGCCCTGACAGTCGCGGCGGGGTTCGCAGGCGTTGTGCTCATCCTGCGCCCAGCCATCGCGCAAGACGAACACGTGGCCGGCCTGATCGGCCTGGCCTCGGGCATGCTGGCCGCCATGGCCTACATGCAAGTAGCCGCCCTGGGACGCCTGGGCGAGCCGGAAACGCGCACCGTGTTCTATTTCTCGCTCGGCTCCGCCCTGGCTGGCGCGGCAGCTACGTGCATCACCGGCTGGCATGGCCTGAACACACCCGGCGCCTGGTGGCTATTGCCCGTCGGCCTGCTGGCCGTGCTCGGCCAGCTTTGCCTCACGCGCGCCTACACCCGCAGCGCCACCATGCTGGTCGCCAACCTCCAGTATTCAGGCATCGTGTTCGCCGCCCTGTATGGCGTGACCCTGTTTGGCGAATACCTGCCGCTGACCGGCTGGCTGGGCATCGTCCTCATCACCGCCAGCGGCATGGCCGCTTCGCTCTGGCGCAAGCGGCTGCGTCTGAAAACAGCAGCGCCGCCCCGGCCTGCGACCTGATCGCGCCCATCTGGCGCGGCTTCGGCGCGCCTTGATCGGCTGTGCGCACGCAGCCCGTCGCCGGAAACCGTTTTCAGAACCTGCTCACGATCTGGCCGCGTGGGGCCGCGAATCGGCGGGATGGGCTGCAACGCCGCCGGCAGCGCAGCAAATGGAAAACCGCGCCGGCAACCAGGAATAGGCGCATGTAAGTAGTACCGTGTATGTATCATGCCCGTCCCCCTATTTCGTCAGGAGCCATATCGTGAACATCGCCGCGCAATCCTTCTCCCCTCGTACGGATGACGCCAAAGGCGTTGGAACGGGCCTGCTGGGCTACGCCCGCGCCGCGCCCGTTGATGCGCATCTGGGCTGGCTGCCCGAGCAGCTTGAGGCGGCCGCGCAGGACGCTGGCAGCTCACTGAAGGACAGCCGTCCCCTGAAGCAGGTATTGGCTGCAACCGAACGCGGCTACCAGATACCCCAACGCGGCCTGAACGCCATTGCGGGCGAGCTGTTTGCTGATGCGCGTATCCGCATTGAGCAATACATCCGGCCGCTGAAGACGCTGCCGGAAAAATTCTTCATCACCGACCCGGCCAAGGCGGGCGATCCGCTGGCCTGGCGCCAGGCCGCCAAAGAAGCCAGCGAAAGCCGCAACCAGATCATGAAGGACGTGCGGCAGCAGCTTTCCGCCAAGGGGCTGGTCGCTTCGGAGAGCGCCAAGAAAAACGCGCTGACATTCGAGGATCTGTGGGACAAGGAAGCGTCCCGATTGGAAGAAAAGCCGAAAGCTGGCGGCAATACCATGTCAGCGGCCCAGAAGGAAATTGCCATCTCGCGGGAGATCATCAAGACGACGGGCAAAAGCGACCCCACCTTCGATGCCGCCGTCCAGAACGCCGACAGCGCTAGCCGCAGCCTGAAAGCGCTGAAGCATGGAGGCCGTGCGCTGGCTGTCGTTGGAGCCGTGATGGATGGCGTCTCCGTCACCCGGCAGGTGCAGGAAAGCATGAAGACCGGCCATTGGGACAACACGGGCAAGGAAGTCTCGCGCGTGGCGGGCGGCTGGCTGGGCGCGGCGGCGGCGGGCGCGCTGGTTGGCAGCGCTTCAGGCAGCATCGTGCCAGTGCTGGGCAACGTGACCGGCTTTCTGGTGGGCGCGGCGGCAGGAGCCGTCGGCTACTGGCTTGGCTCCCGTGGCGGTGAAGCCGCGTATCAGGCCGCCGCTCACTGATTCGGCGCGGATCTGGCGCTGCCGCTCCTTGATCGGCTGCGAGCGCACGGCCCGCCGCCGGAAACCGTTTTCAGGAGAGACCTTGCATGGACGCATCAACCCCAATCGACCCCTTGTTTCTGGCGCTGGCCCAGCCCGTGCTGCGCGGCCCGGCGAGGCAGGCCGTCACGGTGATGCCAGGCACAGGCGGCGCGGCCATTGGCGCCCGGCTCTGGCCGCGAGACGACCAGGGCGGCGCCGTGTACGCCTGGGGCCACGCCGCCCCGCAAGATGGCGTGCCGTGGCTGGCCTCGCAGCGGCGCGTCTGGGCGCTGCTGGACGGGCACAGGCCGCTCACCGTGGCTCCAGCCACCGGCTGGGGATGGAACGGCGGGCCGCCTAAAGCGCCCTATCCGTCCGTGGTGAGCGCGCAAGTGGGCGGACTGACGGTGTTTTTCGCCAACACCGCGCAGCAGGTGCGCGTGTTCGCCGCCGATGCCGAGCAGGCGGTGGAGCTGGAGCCGGTGGACGACGCGCAAATCTTCGCCGCCTGGTCCTGCGCGGGCCAGCTCTGGACGGCAGGCATGACATCGCGCCTGGTGGCTGGCGGCGGCGATGATTTCGACCTTAGCCAGGCGCTGCTGCTGCGCTGGAACACGCGCCCGCTGGCCGTGGCCGCCCGCTGGCAAGGGCGCGATCTGTGGCGCGTGAACGAACTGGCCACATCTGCCGCTGGCTGGTCGGACGTGCTCGGCGTGGAAGCCTGGCTGACAGCCTTGCCCGGCGCGGAAAGCGGCCCGCGCTGGCTGCTGGGCGCGCCGATCACGCGCGGCGTGCATGACCCGCTTGACTATCCCTACTGGTTGCTGCTCGGTCCGCCCGCGCCAAACGATTACATGGCGCTGCTGCTGGCGCGTGTTGATGGCCTGGCGGCGGCCGCTGCTAGCGAGCCGCCGCCGCTGACCCTGATGCGCGTGCTGGACGGGTTCAGCCTGGTTGGCTGCTGCGGCATGGGCGGCAGCGCGGACGGCGCACTGGTGTTCACGGCGCGGCGCGAGCTGGAGAATGCGTACAACTCGTGCCAGCCAAGCCAGCTTCACGTCAGCCGCTGGGATGGCGCGGCGGCGCAGCTGGGCGCGCCGCAGCCGCTGAGCATTGCCGGTTTGCCGCCGCAGGCCGCGCAAGCCATGCTGCGGGACTTTGACGCCATTTACCACCCCGCCTTCGGCTACGCTGCCACGCTGACGTGGAAGGAGGACGAAATCACTGCCGCCACGGCCTTGCTGCACAGCCGCGACGGGCGGCAGTGGCAGGTGGTGCAGCGGCTGGAGCCAGCGCCGGAGCCGGGCTGAGGCCGCTGCCCGGCCCGGGGCCGTTTCTTCTGCGGCGCACAGCCCGCTCGTGCTTCTTGAAAAGAGGAGCGGATTTAGAGGGGGCAAAAACGGCTCTCGCGCCCTTTCCACCAGGACCTCATGCTCCAATTAAAGGAGCAAAATAAAAGGGTAGAACAAAAGATCAAGACGCGAGCGGAATGAACGCCCGCGCTTGGGCGCTTTGGCCGGGTCAGAAGGACAGGTGCAGCGTCAGATCAAACGCACGGGGCGCGCCGGAGCCGCTTTCGCTCCTCTTGCCGCCTTGGCGGGTGATCGGCTGGCGGGTTCAGCCCGCGCGCGGCGGCTCCTGCGGGTTTTCGCGGTTTTTCAGCTCGTCAAAGCGGGCCTTCATGGTGGGGTTGCCGCGCGTGAGCTTCTTGATGGTCACATCCTGCGCCTTGTCATTGGCCAGACGCAAATTGCGGTCGGCGCCCAACAGGGCATCGCGGGTTTTTTGCAGGTGGTCGATGGATTTGTCGATTTCGTCAATCGCCGTCTGAAAGCGCCGCGAAGCCAGATCGTAGTTTTTGCCAAAAGCGGTCTTGAAAGCCTCGAGCTGGTTTTCAAAATTCGTAATATCCACATTCTGTGCCTTCACCAGCGCCAATTCGGCCTTGTATTGGGCGGCATTGAGCGCCGCATTGCGCAGCAGCGTGATCATGGGAATGAAAAACTGCGGCCGGATCACGTACATTTTCGGATAACGGTGCGAAACATCGACAATGCCGCCGTTGTAAAGCTCGCTATCAGGCTCCAGCAGCGAAACCAGCACGGCATATTCGCATTTCTTTTCGTTGCGGTCGCGGTCCAGCTCTTTCAGAAAATCCTCGTTTTTCTTCTTCGTGGCCGTGGTTTCATTTTCGTTTTTCATCTCGAACATGATGGAAACGATTTCCGCGCCCGATTCGTCCTGTTCGCGGAAAATGAAATCACCCTTGCTGCCGCCGCTGGCGTCATTGTCTTTTTCAAAATAGGCGCGTGCAAAAGCCGTTGCGCGCAGGCGGTTGAATTCGGTTTCGCAGTGCTGCTCCAGCGTTTCGCCCACCATTTTGGTGGACAGGCGCGCCTTCATGTCGCGCAGGCGCTCAATGGCCGCATCGCGATCTTTCAACTGGATTTCGTAGCGTTCTTTCAGGGATTGCTCGGACAGCTTTTTGGCCATCTCTGCCTGCTCAAGCTGGCTTTTCAGCGCATCGCGCTCCTGCTGCATTTCACTGACGGCCTTGGCAATATTCAATTCGTGCGCCGCGTCAGCCGTTTGCAGCCGGGCTTTCAGCTCCTGGATTTGCGCCGCGCTTTCGGCGGCGGCCTGCTGCAATGCGCTTGCCAGCCGCGCTTCGGCCAATTGCGCGGCGGCTTTCTGGGCCTGTTGCTGCTGCGCCAGCTGGCGGGCCAGTTCGTCGCGCTCTTTTTCGGCGGCGTGGCGCGCTTGTTCCACGGCCAGCTGCTGATCTTTGCCGCTGGCCTGCAACTGGGCCTCAAGCGCCTGAATCTGCGCGTCTTTTTCAGCGGCGGCCCGCTGCAACTGGCTGGCCGCTTCGCTGCGGGCCAGCTTGAGGGCGGTTTGCTTTTCACGCTCGGCCATTTCCAGCCGCTCGTGCAGCTGCTTGTCAAATTCGCGGTCGCGCACCTGCCGCAGGATGTCGGCATAGCCCGATTCGTCAATCTTGAATGCCTTGCTGCAATGCGGGCAGATGATGTCGTGCATGGCGGCCCTTCCTTTGTCCCTCACACGTTGAACAAAAAGTTCATCACGTCGCCGTCTTTGACGACGTAGTCCTTGCCTTCGGCGCGCATTTTTCCGGCCTCTTTGGCGCCTTGCTCGCCCTGGTAGCGGATGAAGTCGTCGAAAGAAATGGTCTGGGCGCGGATGAAGCCGCGCTCGAAATCGCCGTGGATGACGCCCGCCGCTTGCGGGGCGGTGTCGCCGATGTGAATCGTCCAGGCGCGCACTTCCTTGACGCCGGCGGTGAAGTAGGTTTGCAGGCCCAGCAGGCGGAAAGCCGCGCGGATCAGCCGGTTCAGGCCCGGCTCGCTCTGGCCCATCTCTTCGAGGAAAAGCGCCTTGTCTTCGTCGCTCATGTCGGCCATGTCGGCTTCCATCTTGGCGCAGATGGCCACCACGGGGGCGTTTTGGCTGGCGGCGTATTCCTGCAAGCGCGCCAGCAGCGGGTTGTTGTCAAAGCCGTCTTCGCTGACGTTGCCCACGAACATGGCGGGCTTGGCGGTGATGAGGCACAGGGGCTTGAGGCGCGCCTGGTCTTCGGGCGTCAGCGCCAGGGTGCGCACGGGGCGGCCTTCGTTCAGGGCGGCCTGCACCGGCTCCAGCAGCTTGAGCATGGCGGCGGCTTCCTTGTCGTTGCCGCTTTTGCTGGCTTTGGTGTAGCGCTGCACGGCTTTTTCGACCGTGCCCAGATCGGCCAGGCACAGCTCGGTCTGGATGACTTCGATGTCGGCAATGGGATCGACCTTGCCGGCCACGTGAACCACGTTGGCGTCTTCAAAGCAGCGCACCACGTTCACGATGGCGTCTGTCTCGCGGATGTGCGCCAGAAACTGGTTGCCCAGCCCTTCGCCCTGGCTGGCGCCGGCCACCAGCCCGGCGATGTCCACGAATTCGACGATGGCGGGCACCACGCGCTCGGGCTTGACCACCTCGGCCAGCTGTTTCAGGCGCGGGTCGGGCACTTCCACCACGCCGGTGTTGGGTTCGATGGTGCAAAACGGGTAGTTCTCGGCGGCAATGCCCGCCCGGGTCAGCGCGTTGAAAAGAGTGGACTTGCCCACGTTGGGCAGGCCCACGATGCCGCATTGGAGGCTCATGAGGGGTCCAGTAGAGGGGAAAAAGCGGGCATTCTAGGGGCGCGCCCCGCCGCAGACCCTGTGGCGGAAGGCCTGGCGCTTCTGCTTTTCGCCAGCCTGTCCGCAGGCCGGGAGCGGGCGGCGGGCGCACCGTGATATTTCGCTACTTTATCCATAGCATGAGGTCCTAGGGGAACGTGCGCAAAGCGGCATTTTGACCCCTCTGGATTTGCTCCTTTTTTGGTATTTTCCAGGCAAACGGAGCGCGCCAGAACCCGTTTCTCCGCTCTTTTCTGCCCTGCCCGCTGGCGCAAAAAAGCCGCCTGTTCCCATGCGGGCGAGGCGGCTGGCGGCGGAAAGAGGGCGCTCGGAGCGGGTTTTCTGAGCAGGTTCTCAGGCGGCCTGAAGCGTTTGCCTGCCGTCTAGGTAGGGTTGCAGCGCGGCGGGAATGCGGATGCTGCCGTCGGCCTGCTGGTGGTTTTCCAGCACGGCCACCAGCGCGCGGCCCACGGCCAGGCC